>JBNKYI010000163.1:0-6175 GCA_050300815.1 Fibrobacterales bacterium | reverse complement strand
GCGACGCTTGACGCCTTTCTCACCAACGAACTTTACAAGCGCCCTTTAGATCACTTTGACAAATACGCTCCGGCGATTCAGGCTGTAACCAAAGAACAAATCCAAGGGATGTACTCTAAATATTTCAATCCCGACCAAATGAGTATTGTTTTAGTGGGCCCTCGCGAAAAAATGGTAAATAACTCAGACTCTCTAAAACTCTCAGATTTTGGGCCTGTTCACGAGATTAAAATCGAGGATTTGGAGAAGCGTCAGTGAAAAATCTACTGCTTCTTTTTTTAGTCTTGCCGCTATGGGCACGCCTTCCCTTAGACAGTGCTGGTTTTTGTTCGGGTCAACAAGCCTGTTTAAAAGACGCGCCTTCTTGGTGCAGTAACTCTCTGCGCAAAGCCAATGAAGAAATACGCTACGACATTGATTTTTGCGATGACCTCTTCAAGCTCAAAGACTGGAAGATTCCCCCCGACTCAAATAGCGCCTCTCAATACATCTATGGCCTGTTAGGCAAAAAATATCGGATGGAATATCCCTTAGAGGGTCTATTACCTGTCAACTTTGAGATGATCGATTATTTGATGAATCACTTGTCTTTTACGGCGATGTTGATCAACGCCTATGAAAAAACCCACTACTCGGCGCACTATATCAATTCACGTCACACGCGCTTTAGCGGAAGCAATGGCGGCTCTCTCAGTGGAAAATTCGAATTTCTAAAAAACTCGAAAGAGAAAGGGCAATACCTTATCGTCGGCGAGGGCTACGCCAACGTTTTAAAGTGGAAGCTTAAAGGCGACGCCGTTCTTTTAATGGATTTTGACCCGCTAGGAAAACGAGACGTCGCCTTTGAAGTCAAATGCATCGCCTTTCCGGGTAACTCTCTCATCAATGAAATCATGGAACTCGATTTTTTTGAGAAAAAAGTCATGGAGTTCATTCAAGAGATCGTCGATGACATCACCCAAGCCGCCTACCGCTTTGCCGATGGCGACCTCAAACCGATTCAAAATTATAAAGACTTGCAAAGTAAAGAAGCGCAAAAACAACTGCAAGAGTTCAAAGAGTTAATTCAAAAATCGGGATATAAGGATTGAGGGCGCCTCTAAATCCTTTCGACTTTTCCACCGACTCTCTCCCAAAACATAAATCCTCCTTCGAGGTTGCGCACATCTGCAAAGCCTTTGTGCTTTAGCAAACGAACCGCCAAATAGCCCCGCATTCCCGCAGCGCAATACACCGCGATAGGTCGACCCGTCGGAATTTCTTGCAAACGTTCGCGCAATTCTTCTAAGGGGATATTTATTGAGTTGGGAATACGCCCCACCTTTTTGATTTCGGCGGCAGTGCGCACATCGAGGATCAAGTATTCTGCGCGATTTATTTGCTGAGTCATCTCGGCAATCGAAATGGGCAAGCAGGCATCTCTCATCTGATTTTCAGCCACAAAACCCGCAACGGCAACCGGATCTTTTGCCGGAGAGAAAGGCGGCGCATAAGCCAAATCAAGCCTTGGAAGGTCGATGATATTTAGTTTGGCAAACAACGCCGTCGCTAAAACATCCACTCGTTTATCTACTCCATACTTGCCAAATAGCTCAGCCCCCAACAACTTGCCATCGGGTGCCCAATATAAGCGAACAGTCATGTTTTCTTGACCGGGATAATAGCTGGGCGTTGCTCCTGCATTAATGGTCGTTGTTCTAAAGTCAATTCCTTCTTTACGCATTTTAAGTGGGTGCATTCCCGTACGAGCAAAGGTATACTCAAACAATTTGATAATCGCCGTACCATAACCCCCGGTATAACTTTCACTTCCTCCCACCGCGTTAGCACCCGCCGCACGACCCGCTTTATTGCTATGGGTTCCCATCGGAATGTAATCGTCGACCCCTGTTTGAAAATTCATCACAGCCGACGCATCTCCGGCCGCGTAGATATCAGGAAGATTCGTACGTCCACCTGCATCGACCTTTAAGGCTCCATTGCCCAAAACCTCTGCCCCCACTTCCTTTAAAATCTGAGTGTTCGGCCTAATCCCCGCACTCAAAATCAAATAGTCAACCTCAAGATCTTGGCCATTACTAAGAATCAATTTAAGGTGCTCTTTTTTGCTTTGCACTTCGGCTAAAAAAGCCCCCGCATAAAGCTCCATTCCCTTGTTTTTTAGAATACCCTCAGCGATCAAAGCAAACTCTTCTCCCCACTGTGGTAAAATATGAGGCGCCGCCTCAAGCAAAGCCACATCGAGCCCCAACTCTCTAAGATTTTCGGCAACTTCTACCCCAATTAGACCCCCGCCTAAGACCCCCACTTTTTTCGCTTTGACAAAGTTAGGGGCTTCTTTAATCTTAATCAGGTCATCTAGCGTTCTAAAGGCCGACCACTTGGTGCTTTCTTTTAAACCTTTAATGGGAGGAAGAATTGACGAGGCGCCCGTGGCCCAAACCAATCGATCGTATCGATAACTTCCTTTAGAGGTTTTAATTTGCTTTTGCGCAGGATCTACGCTGAGCACCTCTTCGTTGAGATGCACATCAATTCCGAAACGAGCTTTCATTCGCTCGGGGGTGACCACTCTGAGCTTTTCGATCTTATCAATTTTACCGCTCAAAAAGTAAGGCATGCCACAGGTTGCATAAGAGATTTCATTGCCTTTTTCAAAGAGTAAAATATTCATGTTTTCATTTTCGCGACGCGCCTTAGCCGCTGCGGCGGGACCCGCCGACAAACCGCCAACGACAATTAAAGTTTCTTGTTGAGTGTCCACGCCACTGATGTTCATGAGATTCCTCCGTTGTTTTTAAGAAGATACCTCGCTCATTTACCTCCTTCAGTAACCCTTGTTACCCTCAGGCCAAATCCCTTTCTTTCAGACAAAATGACACTTCTTTTTGTCAATGTTTATTAAATCGCAAATGATTTTTAGGGGGATCTTCAAAGAAGCCGTTATTAAATTTGCCTCATGAAAAAAGAAGAAATCCAAAAACAAATCAAAGCCTTTGAAGATCAGTTGACCGAACGTCGAATTGGTTTGCTCCGCAATTTAGCCGCTAACCGCTCTAGACATTTTACGATGGTGCTCGAAGACCTCTACGATCCTCACAATATCTCTGCAGTCATTCGCACTTCAGAAGTTTTTGGATTTCAAGATGTTCACATCATCGAAGAAGAAAATCCCTTTCGCATTGCCAAATCGATTCTCAAAGGTTCTTTCAAATGGATGAATCTTTTTCGTTACAAACAGCGGGCCTCTGCCATGGCTCATTTACGCGCTAAGGGATATCGCATTGCCGTGGCATCTACAAACACCAATCAAACCATTGATCAACTCGACCTAAGCATTCCAACCGCTTTTTATTTAGGAGCCGAAAAGCGGGGCAATCACCCCGACACCTTAGAGCAAGCTGATGTGCATTTCATTCTCCCTCAATACGGTTTGACTGAGAGCATGAACGTCTCAGTAGCTGCGGGAGTATTGATGACCCATTTAGAAATGTTTATGCGTCAAAATGGTCGTTCTAATTTTTGTTTATCCCATGATCAACAAGAAGAAATTTTGCTTGAGTGGTACGACCGTCATGTTAACGGGATCGACAAAAATCATCCCTTAGAAGATGTTCCTAATGTAGAGCGCATTCCCAATGGCGGCAAAGGGTGAAGCGGTCGAATCTCTCTTCAGAACACCTCTAAAAATTCATTCCTCAGAAAATTTTCCAAACTGGCCTAATTGATTGGTGCTAAAAACTTCAGAAGACCAGTATTTCAGTGCTTTAAAATAAATAAACGAAGTGCAACACTTCCTTTTATTCAAAAGGGATAATTAAAATCTGTGCGTTAACGAAAATCAGCACCAATCAATTAGGCCAGTTTGTTAAATTTGCCTCATGAGCAATGACAACGAAACCCCATTTCGACATTTTACGGTCGTCGCCTTCGTCTTATGGATTTGCTGGGCGCTTTTTTGTCTCACAGGCTGTTTGGGAACCACTCACCATTTTCGCAAAGGTGAACTCCTTCGCTCAGGCGAATCTGAAATCAACTGGGGATACAGTTGGGTCTCGTTTCCTGATTGCAAGAGCTCGACCTATCGCGACAGTGAAGGACGAGCCCGATGCGAAAGACAAGAATGGGGCACACAAGAATTTCCCATTATCAGTCGCAGTTTTCGCGTTGGGCTCAGAGATTCTTGGGGGCCCTTTACTGGGGTTGAAGCGGGTTATCAAATTGAGATTCCTTCAACCATTGATTTCGACTTACGCTTAGGACTCCCCGTCATTCCACTTTCATCGAAATACGCCTTAAAGCACGCGGTTGGCGCTGGCTGGGGAATCGGTGGCCCGACTGACAATACTTGGTTCATCGACTACGCCCTATCCTCTGCTCTACATTCAAACCTCACCCTCTACACAAATTTCAGAGTCTCTTACCTCGCCACCCAGTTTGGTGACACGTATCTCTCGGATTCCCCTGAAGATGACGGTTCTCTATTTAAAAGCCACCAACGCTTTTATTACCAGACAGGTGTGGGAATCGAAGTTAGGTTACCCGAGATATTCATGATCCCCGACCAACTCCATCTACAATACATGATATCTACTCCCGTTCTTGCCATGCCTGGGCAACCCAATACACACGGCGAAGCAGGATCGTTTCAAACGCAAATCAACTGGGGAGTCGGATGGCACTATTAATCTTTATTCTTTGCTTAGCAATCTCGAGTCTGCATTCCACTCCCTCCCCGCTTCTCGTGGATTCTATCCACACGGCAAACTCAGATGCTATAAACCTGACTGACACGACGAATACACGGGATTCTTTAACAGGCGTAAGCGCTTCAACTGAACCTCATCCTATCGAACATCCTGTAGAAGACAACTCCGAAAATACTCTCGAAAAGACCCGAGTCATCGGAACGCGACAAAACTTACACGAAAGCAAAGAAGTCTCCACTAAAACCGTTCAACGCATAGAAATACAACAAATCGCTGCCACCATGGGAGACCCTTTACGCGCAGTCAGTAGCTATGCAGGTGTCGTCAACACCTCTGACTTTAACGTACGCCCTTACGTTAGAGGAGGAGACGAAGATGAAACGAAAATTTTTTGGAATGACGTTCCCTTAATTCAACCCTACCATTCGTTGAGTGCTTTCTCTGTTTTTAATCAAGAGACCGTCAACGAGATGAAATTCTACAGTGGTGCTATGCCTGTGAATGGCAATGGATCATTGTCAGGCGCCCTCTACCTCAATTCGCGCTCAGCGCCCCTCGACAGCATTTCGGCGATGCTTCATTTGTCCATGTTACGCAGTTCTTTTTTCTATGGGATGCCCATTATCAAAGATCAGTGGGGATTCTACTTCTCACACCAGACTTTCTTATACGACTGGCTAATCAAGCGAGGAATGGACGTCGCACGACTGTTTGCCAGTGACGAGACAGACAGAGATATCGATCGCTATCAGACCTATATTGACCTTCCCAATTTTCAAGATTTCAACTTGGGTATCACAGGCAAATTCACTCCCCAAATCACTTTAAATTACAACTTACTTTGGTCTTTTGATACGTATAAAGTGGTTGATCCCACCACGATTTACGACAACCTCAATCAAAATGAAATCACTCAACTCGACACATCAGCCATTGTCGATTTATCCAATGCGGTTCACGAATTTGATTTGCACTGGCAGCTTAACCCTCAGTGGGAATCTCACCACACACTCGCTTGGCAATCCCAAAAATATTTAGTTGCCTTTGATAACAACGATATCAAGTATCACATGAAGCAAACCGCTTTTGATTATCGCTTTCGCAACATCTGGAACCTAAACAAGCAACACGAACTCAACTTTGGTATTTCGTGGGATTATCGCAACCAAGAATACGATGTTTATCTACCTCGATTTTTTTATGAGCTTGTAATGCAAGGCAATCCCGATGTGGTCACCTATGCAGGATATTTTCACCCTCGGGGAATTACCGTAACGCGCAACGGTCTCATCGAGGGTCTTGACCATTACTCCACACAAATCATCATGGACTACCGAGGTCGTGCTCGCCAACATTACTTGGCTTTTTTCGCCTCTGATCGCTATGAACTTAACGCAAGCCAACGACTTGAATTTGGATCTCGCTTTGAGTATGAAGCCGCGAGTCAAAGCTTCTATGCCGCTCCT
>JBNKYI010000162.1:0-6186 GCA_050300815.1 Fibrobacterales bacterium | reverse complement strand
ACCAATTTCTGATTCAAGTCTTTAACGTATAAATAACTTCCTGTTAACCCTGCCAGCACTCCAAAGTGATCATCTGACCCACCACTGATGGCTTTTTTTAAAGGGTTATCACAAAAGTCATAGGAATCGAGCTGATGCTTTTTAGAATACATCTCTATTTTTTCATCATCAAGAGATTCTACCCACTTCCAAGTCAATAAATTTTGCCATGTCTCTCGCTGACCATTACAAACTTCATAACGCTCAAATAACAAAGCACACTTTTCGAAAAAATCTAATGTAGGCTGTTTGTCTTTAACGTAATAATAAAGGGGATGGGGTTGAATAACAGGAAGCTCCCACTCTCTACAATACCGCAAGAACTCATAAATATTACGTCTTCTTTTTTCTAGTTCTTTTTCTTGAGTGGGGGTAAATCCATAAACCAACACGTGAATCCATAGATCGTATTCAGGAAAGGCACAAGTCCACTCAGCACCAACTAGCACATCATGTCCTTTGTCGAGTAGCTTCCAACAAGAACGCGCATTATTATGATTTGTCACCGTCGCCGCAGACACCCCATTGTTATAGAGAGATTTCAGCAAATCGGCAGGCTTGAGCCATGTTTCGGGCAACCGTAAAATTCTTCCCCACAATTCATCAGGCACGTCCGAATTCTTATCGTGACAATGTAAATCGATTTTTAAACAGTTTTCTGGAGGAAAGTTAAATCCCGCTAAATCTAATTTGCTTTGAAACTCAGATCTCAGTTCACTGCGAAAAGATCCGTTGAGGCGATCACGCCATTCTCTGTTCAGATTCATGAACATCCTTTATTTTTTCTTGTTGTTTAAAAATCAAAACGACGGTTCCCGACATATTTTCAAGTCGTTGAATTCCTTCAATACTTTCGTATCCCGACTCAAATTGGGGATACAATTCAAAATCCGCTTCTCGGTGGGTATGCAATAACAATGACGGGCAATATTCAGGGCGGTGAAGATTGAGTTTGTAGTTTAACTCAATTCGATTTTGCCCTTGCCTTGTTAAACTCAAATCCAAATTTCCCCAAGAAGTCGGAGCCTGCTCTAATAGCAAAGGAGAACCCACCTTTGGTATCCAGTCTAAAACCATACCCGACAAAATGCGCAAAGAATCCCCTTGCTCTCTAATGAGAGCCAAACGACTCAGCGAAAGAATTTCAGCAGTGACCCATCCGTGATCTCCATCTCCCATACACCCACCCCCTCCTTGAGGGTGTATCGCCTCAGGCCAGGTATACGTTTTTGTACCGTGAGCAAGAATACCTTGCAAAAGATTATACCAACGGCGATCATTTAGTACGAGCAATGCCCGAGCCAGCTGCACCGTCAGATAAGCGTTCTTTCCGGTGTGAATAATCCCCTGATAAAACATATTTTCTCTCACCCAATGTTTCATCAGATACTCTACTGTCGGCTTAAGCCATCCCAAAGAGAGATCTTGTAAATCAAGAGGAGAAACTGCAGCAACTACACCTATACAAGCCGCATCTGGACTTCTAAAAGGCGAAGATGGCAAAATATTTTGATGTATTTTAGAGCTGCGATGCAAATAACGTTTCAAGGTTTGGGTATAAGCATGTTCTTCTTCACTCACCCACCAAGGAATTGTCACTTGAAAGAGCTCACTCGCTTTAATAAAACGGCGAATTCCCGCCAAAGCCCAAAAATTATCCCAATAATAATGATCGTTTGCCCCAAAGTGCTCCGCCGAGAATCCCGCGGGCAACAATCCCACCGGACTTTCGTTACTAAAAGGGCGTTGTCTAGATTTTATAATCCAACGAATGGCTCTTAAAAACTTTGATCGCTTTTTTAAAAACTCACTTTTATTATCGGTCATCATGTAGTGGTTGCACCACGTCACTAAAGTTTGTCCCGTGCTGTCCCACTCTCCTAATTGAGATTTAAAATCCCCTTTTAACGTTTGAGACTTCAACCATTTTTTAGCCTTAGGAGCCACGGCCTTGTGCGCTCCCCACAAGTCAAAGGCCATGGTTAAAAAAGAAGAATCGCGAATCCAGTGTTCATGATAAAAAAAGTTTCCGGGAGTAAAATAGTCACCATCATCAAAGGCATGGCGGTGCATCCAAAGCGCTTTAAAGGTCAATTGCCATTCAAAATTAGGCCAATGAATTCCTAAAGGAAGTGGCTCAGTCCATCTTTGTTCTCCTGCCAGAGCCGACTCGGCGAGGGCCCCCGTTTGCACATGTCGCTTGCGCAACTTCTTGTCGTTTTGCGGCACAAAAAGATATAGGGTTTTAACCCGGGTCTCACCGGCGGGAATCACTTCGTTAAATTCCGCCACTCCACTGAGCCAACCCGATTCTTCTCGGGCCCTTTGTCGACGCTTACTTTGATATAAAAAAGGATCTCGACTGTGTGCCAAGCCCACCTGAAAACGCTGGGGTTCTTCGGGAAACCAAGCCCCCATATTTCGATTGACTCGCAAAAAGTTTTTCTTTTGTCGCAGTTGAAAAACCGGAGCAAACCCCAACAAATGGTAAGGCCGTAATCCTACCTTAAAGGTTAATTTTTTATCCGTGTCCGTTAGATTTGTCCACTCTTGCCGCCACTCAATCCACACTTGCTCACGAGCATCTCCCATTGTATTCTGCGCAAACGCATGAGCACTCGCTCTCCATCGAATTCCCTGGCAAATTGGATATTCGTTTACCACTTTGGGTTGCCAACCTTCAGCCAGCTCTTGGTGTTGCTCTTCGGGCTCAAGCTGCGAAGGAATCCTCTTTACGCCTTCGACCTCAATAATCGACTGCCAGCTAGGGGCCAAAGGACCGGGAGTGATCATGCCCGACAAGTCAATCATCGCTTCTCCGTGTTGCCCCGCCACACCTAGCGATGTCCAATTTCGCTGATTGAGGTTGACGGTTAAAACCTGCACCCCTGAGGGTATAAAATGGCGGGAATGGGGTCTGAGCTGTTGTTCGGCCCAATAAGGCCACACCCAATGGCTGCGAGTTTGCAGAGCAAAAGTGTTCGAAATTCCAGTCAAAAAAAGCCCCAACCCCTGCTCGATGAGTTCTGGGGGAAAGTAAACCGGAGCCGGTTTGCCTTGGTGTTCAATTGATTTGAGATAGGGAATCCAATGAGATTTTCCCGTAATCTTCAATAATCCTGTTAGCCAATAAAACAAATGAACTCCTGTGCGTACATTTCCTATTCCTGTTTCGAATTTAGGCTACACGAGTTCTCAGGCTGTTTCTCAAGCGCTTCATTATTGTTTCGAAATCTTGAGCTGTCGATTAGGTCAAAACCGTTTTTATTTCTCATTGAGCTTTCTGTGTAATAATTGTCTACCAATTTGGTAGACAATTATTAGTTTTTAAAATATGAGCACAACAAATCCCACTTCTCAGAAAATTCAAAGCCTCTCAAAGGCTCCTCTTCATCGCGGTGCCATTTTTCAGATGGAAGCCGACGAACAGGGTCTCGTCTTTCTCGATGCCAAAGACAAAAGTCTCAAGGTTTACCTTTTGGTCGATCCCGAAACTGACCGGGTCATTGAGGTGAAATTCTTCACATATGGGGGTCCCGTCTACACCGCAGTAGCCGAAACCCTCTGCCAAATTCTCGATCAAGCCCCCCTCGGAGAAGCTTGTCAGACCAAAGCGGGAGAGGTCGAAAAGAGACTGCGAGACGAAGAAGAAACTCCGGTATTGGCCGAAGATGCGACTGAACTTTCAACCATCGAGCCCATTCTTGAGCACCTGATATCTAAATACCCCCAGCACAAGATTTCAGCGCAAGCATTAGTTGAAGCCCGCAAAAAACAAACGGGAGAACACCGCTCGGTTTTTGAAATTCGCACCGAACAAGACAAAGAGTGGGCCGCCATGAGCAAAGAAGTTCGCATTGAAAAAATTGATCAGTGTCTCACCGAACATGTGCGTCAAGGATTAAACATGGATGGAGGCGACATTGAGGTTCTCGATCTCGTTGATGAAATCAAGGTCATCGCCAAATACCAAGGCGCTTGTGGAAGTTGCGGAGCCGCTACAGGCGGAACCCTATTTTACATCGAAGACACTTTGCGAAAACACATCCACCCCGCTTTGCGAGTTGAACCCCAAGGCCTGAGTTTTTGAGGATATTATGAGTGGAACTGAAGACGCGCTGCGCAGACACGAAGAATATAAATACGGATTTGTCACTGACATCGAAACGGAAAGTGCCGCCAAAGGACTCAGCGAAGAAAGCATCCGCGCGTCTTCAGCCAAACGGGGCGAGCCAGAATTTCTGTTGAATTTTCGATTGAAGGCCTATGATAAATTTCTATCAATGCGCCCTCCTCAGTGGGCTTCTTTTGAACACCCTCCCATTGACTTTCAAAACATTGTCTATTATTCAGCGCCCAAGCAAAAAACCACTCACGAAAACATCGAAGAGGTCGATCCCGAACTCTTAGAAACCTTTGAAAAACTCGGCATTCCTCTCGACGAGCAAAAGCGTCTTGCCAATGTGGCCGTCGACGCCGTATTTGACAGTGTCTCCATTTTTACTTCTCATAAAAAAAAGCTCATGGAACAAGGGATTATTTTCTGCTCGATCAGTGAAGCAGTCCAAGAATATCCCGAACTTATCGAAGAATATCTCGGCTCTGTCGTTCCCATTGGAGACAATTACTACGCCGCCTTAAACTCTGCTGTATTTACCGATGGCTCTTTTGTATTTATCCCCCCTGGTGTTAAATGCCCGATGGAGCTTTCAACCTATTTTAGAATCAACAACGAAGAGGCCGGACAATTTGAACGCACTCTAATCGTCGCTGCTGAAGATTCTTATGTCAGCTATTTAGAAGGTTGCACGGCCCCCCAATTTTCTTCAAATCAATTGCACGCCGCCGTGGTCGAACTTATCGCCTTAGATCGTGCAGAGATCAAATACTCGACAGTGCAAAACTGGTACGCTGGCGACAAGATCACTGGGCAAGGTGGGGTTTTTAATTTTGTGACTAAGCGGGGGCTCTGCGAAGGCGAGCGCTCTAAAATATCTTGGACGCAAGTTGAAACAGGTTCGGCAATAACTTGGAAGTATCCCTCTTGTATACTTAAGGGTTCTCACTCGGTGGGTGAATTTTACAGTGTGGCGCTAACCAATGGCAAAATGAAAGCCGACACAGGCACGCGCATGGTGCACATCGGCCCTCACACCCGCAGCACAATTATCTCTAAAGGGATTTCGGCGGATCAATCCCACAATTGTTATCGCGGTGGAGTAGACATTCGCAAAGGTGCCAAAGGCGCTCGCAATTACACCCAGTGCGATTCGATGCTGGTCGGAGAGGAGTGTTCGGCGCATACCTTTCCCTACGTCAGTGTGCAAAATTCAAAGTCTAAGACCGAACACGAAGCCTCGACGTCAAAAATTTCAGAAGATCAACTTTTTTATTTAGAAAGTCGAGGGATCAGCCGCGAAGACGCTATCGCCTCAGTCGTAAGCGGTTTTTGCAAAGATGTATTTAAAGAACTGCCCGGTGAATTTGCCGCCGAAGCCAAACAACTCTTGACCTTAAAATTAGAGAACAGTGTAGGATAGCTATGATCAAAATTGAAAACTTGCAATGCGAACTCGAAGACGGCACCGCCATCTTAAAAGGCATCAACTTAGAGATCAAAGCGGGCGAAGTTCACGCGATTATGGGCCCCAATGGCTCGGGCAAGAGCACCTTGTCTAAAGTGATTGCCGGTCACCCCGACTATCAAATCACAGGGGGGGCAATTCAATATCTCGAAGAAAACCTCCTCGAACTCAACCCTACTGAAAGAGCCAACAAAGGAATCTTCATGGGTTTTCAATATCCCGTAGAAATTCCCGGTTTAAACAATGTCGACTTTCTCAAAATGGCCGTTAATGCCAAACGAGCCCACCAAGGTCTAGAAGAAATCTCTGCAGAAGAATTTCTAAACCAACTCAACACCGAGATGAAACGCCTCAAAATGGACGAACGCTATCGAGAGCGCAATCTCAACAGCGGTTTTTCGGGGGGAGAAAAGAAACGCAACGAAATTTTGCAACTGGCCATGCTCGAGCCCCATCTCGCGATTTTAGACGAAACCGACTCAGGTTTAGACATTGATGCCCTTAAAATTGTCGCTGAAGGGGTTAACGCTTCAAAAGCACCCAACCGAGCCATTCTTTTAAT
>JBNKYI010000161.1:0-6203 GCA_050300815.1 Fibrobacterales bacterium | reverse complement strand
GCTAACGGCAAGGTAAGTACTTGTTGTGACATTCATTTTGCTTTATATTTCTGACACCCTTTTTAAATGAGAGAATCAGAATGAAATGGACTCTATCGCACCTATTGATTACCTTCCTTGTTGTTTTTCTAATACTTGGATGTGATGAAAACAAAGAAACCGTTGATGTGCAAAAACTTGTTGAACAAAACAAGCAACTTACGGCTCAAGTAGAAAAAGAAAATGCGAATAAAGAATTGGTAAAGTCTGCATATCAAGCACTGTTCGGTGATTTTGATTTGTCCGTTCTCGACAGACATTGGAAGAAAAGTTATATACAACACAACCCGATGGCAGGGGATGGTGTCGAATCACTAAGACTATTTGTTAAAGGCTTAATTGATGCAGGGGTTCCTAAATCTAAACTTGATATTCGCCGAATATCTGCCGAAGGTGATTTGGTTTGGGTGCATTTAAAAATGCATTTTATGGGTAAAGATCATGCGGTCATCGACATATTCCGCATCGAAGATGGCAAAATCGCAGAACATTGGGATGTCTTACAGGCAGTACCCGAACAAAGTGCCAATAACAACACCATGTTTTAAACCTTGAGCCCAATAGTAGCTTGTGTAACAACCTCACTCTTACCCCCCCCCCCTTTTGTTGATCGTCAAAAGGGGGCCCCTGTGCTCTTGCACAGTTCAGCAACCCTCGCGCGGCCGCGACGCACCAACATCTGGATTAAGCCGTGAAATTCAAGAAATTGAAACGAACTCTAAAAACGCAATAGTGACATTAGTGGTTTGAATATTTTACGGGTTGTTAATTGAGAGGAATTCAATTTTCACCTAGCGCTAAACTAAAGGTTGAAGTTAAGGAATATACTTGTACAATAAAACGACCCACCTCCTAATATTATTCTAGGAAGTAAGCCTACTTGTATGAAATCATTTAGCTCATAGAATACACCCAGTGCCATGCCTGCTTCAAATGTTATCGGATCATCAGACGCTTTATAGGTAATATGATTTGGGTCTTGCTCTACTTTTTTGGAGCTCAATTTAGCGACGTACCCAGCATTTAGTTCATAGGCGAAATTCAAATTTTTTATCATTTCAACGCGTATTTTTAACATTAGCCCAATGGCCAATAGTGAGATCTGATTATCTTCTAGGCTATAATAATCATAAACATTTGGATCTGCTTTGATATAGCTCCCATAGGCACCTATAATCATACGCTTACCGTATTTTGGATTATCTAGACCCATTTCTCCGGTAACCCTTAAATCTTCGTCTCCATTATTAAATTGATAACCCAAACCTAGGTGCAATTTTGCAGGATTTTCTAAGGCATATTTTTCATATTCCTCTTGCTTTTTTTTAACCCTCTCATTGAGAGTTAATTCTTGAATGGGTTGATTGACCTGATTTGGCTCAACGAAAGCAATTAATGAATCCTCCCCGCTTTTTGCCTTAGTATTTAAAAGCGATTCTTCAGTATAGAATTCCGCACCTTGTTGAGAGAGCATTTCAGAGGGCTGTTTTTTATTCTGGATAGAAACCCTAACTGAATCATCGCATAAATAATCTTTTAATTTTGAAAAATCTCCATCTCCTGTATAAATTGGAAAGGTATGAGTGACTATGAATGATGTGACTAGGCCAAACAGTTCTCCTATTACAGCTGTAGTTACTCCGATGAAAATATAACCTAGAGGTGCATAACCACTCTTGTGACAAGACTCGTCGCAGCTTTGATGAAAGCTATACACTCCAACTCCTCCACCAACAATCATACTACCAATCAAGATTCCAAGCCCCAAACCTTCATTTCTAGTGGGTTTAATTTCTTCAATTAAACTTAATTCGACGGGTTGCAGCTCCATTGATTCAGCAGAAACTATAATCAATGAATCCCCTGTATAACAGAGAGTTTCAACTCTTGTTTTTTGGGGAACATTTTTAAACTCAAGGATAAAATCATTAGCTAAAACAATGTTTATCGCAAAAGGCAAGCCCAATAGTAGCTTGTGTAACAACCTCACTCTTACCCCCCTATTTTTCGGTAATGAAAAAAACCTATCAAAACAAAATTTAGGACCGCTCTCGGCCCGTTAAGCAGTCATTTTTAATTTAAAACATTCTGCAAGATTTTCACTGTACTCCTTAATCCACTTTAGGACATCTTAACAATTCATTTTTTCAATCTAAATTTGAATTATCGAAAGACACTCTTCGTGGTAGCGACAATTTTATGAAAGTGGTTTTCTATGTTCCCTTACTTTGACTACATACTTGTCCAGTTATTCAAATATTTAGAAATAGCAATCTTGCTTACTACGACTTGGTTCTTTAGATACAAATGCAGGAGTTGCCGTTTAAAAAAATGGCCTACCTAAATTCCACCCCTATCGAGTGCGAATAAAAACCATAGGGATAATTGCTCATATCGCGGCCATAACCGTGCTTGAAAGAATAAAAAATCGGAAGACTCCCCAACAATTTCATTCCTACTGTGTATTCGAAAGTCGGATGAAAACTTCGACCCAAATAACCGTGACGCATAGCAATTTCAAAACGTGGATCATAGACAAGATGATATTCTTTATAGAAATTAAAATGCCGACTATCACCTTCTATGACCATTCTATATCTTAATCCATCATAATCTCGTATTGAAGTTTTTCCAGATAACTTTTCATCATAAAAAACGTCTTCTTCTAACTTTCGACTACTGGGGCTTAATGTTCCATGCGTAAAAAACCAACGCATTTCGGTCAGCAAAGAAATTGTGAATTCGGGAGTAAAGAAAGAATCCTTGAGTATTTTGAAATTGTAGAAATAATAGTTCCACCCCATACTAACCCAGTCTTCGAGATTGTAATCGCTGTATTTAAGATCTTCTCCTGAATCTTTTAAACCGTGAATACTATCAGAATAGGCTTCTGTAAAGTAATCAAAGGAGGTTTTTGAATTAATAATTTGGCCATTACTTTCATGGCCAACTCCTAAGCTGTGTTTATGGCGATAGTCCTTAATTAGTGGAAACTCAACAAACAAATAAAGGAAGGGATTTTGTAACCTTGAAATGACGGGGCCCGACTCTTTAGTTCCAAAATAAAAATCGTAAATCCCCACATAGGCTGCGGTTATACCTGATTTACCCCACAAAGGATGTTCTTTTAATGGCCAAAATGTGAAATTTGGGGTCAAAGTAAAACGATAAGAACGGTCGTCTAAATGAGAACTTTCCCTGTCGATATTAGGAATATTGACTTCGACTGTGGTAGGCCCTTCGACTCCTAACTGAGCATAATCTTCTTTAACCTTTGGTTTTGCAAAAACCAAACAGGGAGATAATACTGCCAGAATCAAAAATGCAATTTGTGATGAGTTTAAAATCATTTGCTCGCCGCATGCTCCCTAATTTTTCACTACTACCAACGCAGCTCAAAACCTTTATCGGAAACAAAAATATGCAATCTATTTTAATGTAGGGTGAATTATAGGGACAGCCTTCTAATTTGACCCACTGAGATTTCAGTATTTCATCGCTAAAACCTAAATCACACTTTACTTCTCGGCAAAAATTTCGATGAATTAGACGTGAGATATAAAGACAGCTTTCAAAAGGAGAGCGAATGAGAAAATACGGAGGCCCCCAATATCTAGACGCAAGAGGTCTTCCTCTGCGCCGTCGCCCCGATGAGAGTCACTTTTCTGACGAGCTTCCTCGTTATCAAGCTCCACGACCTGAGACAAAAAGGCAAATCTCCCCCGATGCGGCACAAAAAATCGCTTTGGCCCTGCGAATATTGCTTAAAGGAAAATAACTCGTGGGCAAGGTAGACTCTTTCCCCATTTTTGTTATTTATTAGGGGGATTGAAAAATTGGAGACTTCCCTATGAAAAAGACCCTGTTTAACATTTTAACTCTTTCGACTCTTCTCGTCGTTCCGTCGGCATTCGCCCAAGACGATGATATCCCCGAAAGAGGTGGAGAAGGCACCGTAACCATTATTCTTGAACCCGCGGGCTCTGAAGTTTACCTTGATGGTGAGTTTTTGGGCAAGGCCCCTATCAAAAACAAGAGCTTTAGATCTGGCCGTTTTGACCTTTACGTCATCGACCAAGAACAAGAACTCGTAAATGAGCGCTTTAATGTATGGCCCGGCAAAGAAAACGTTTACAATGGCAAAACAGTAATGCCTTTCGGTAATATTAACGTCGATACGGGCAAAGATCGTTGTGATGTTTACATCGATGGTGAATACGCCGAAAAAACATCGGGCGGCCCCTTACTCATTAAAAATTTAGACGCAGGCGACCATCTCGTTGAAGCAAAGTGTGGTGGTCGTAATCTCGATCTCTTGGTCAAAGTTCCTGGAGAAAACACCGTAGACGTCTTAGTTGACCGCAACAAAAAAACAATTAAAGTTAAAGAATAGACATAACATCAATTAATTCTTTCCCTTAAGGTCGACTCAGCTGTCGACCTTTTTTCGTATAGAAAAAAAATCATGATTTAAGTTGCATTCTATCCGCGACCATTTTAAATTTATGACCGATAAGTCAGTTTTCAAACCAGTAAGTCTATTATCGAACGAGGCCGTCAATGGAAAAGCAAAAAAACACCCCTATTCCCGCCATGAGTCCGTCTGAATTAAGAAAAGCTAGGCGTAAAGAGCAAAATATTCAGGACATTCAAAACGCTTGTTTCAAATTATTGCTTGAGAAAAGTGTCGAAGAACTTTCAATGGACGAAATTGCCAAAGAAGCCGGTTTTGGTAAAGGCAGCCTTTATAATCATTTTAACAACAAAGAAGATCTCGTTAAAAGCCTACTCCAAGTGGCAAGTCAAAACTTTATCGATCAGGCCTCTGAAATTGCTCAAAGCGAAGGATCGTTTAAAGAAAAGCTATTCAAAATTTTAACATACTTAGAGCACGTCCACACCAAAGACAAGTGTCTCATCAGACTCATTCAGCACATTCAACACAACTTGCGCAACGATGCCAACGTCGATAAAGAAAAAATTGAAATCGGCAAAAAAGTGATGCTCTGGTTTACCCATTTCTTTGAAGAAGGAATTAAAGCCAACGAAATTCCCATCAACGATCCCCAACGCCTCGCGAGTTTAGCCATTCACATTTTTCCCGAATTAGAACTTCATCAAAAACTGGGGTTAGTTCAACTAGGTAACAATGTTTCTTTTTTAATGGATCTCATTACTGGAGCAGGAGGCCATCGTGAAAACTAAAATTCGCCTTTCGTTTCAAAATCGATCTACAGCAACCTGCTTATTTTTATTGATCCTCTCTTTCTCTCCTGCATCGGCCAAAGAATGGAAATTGCCTGAACTGATTGATGAAGCAATGCTCAACAATCCCGAACTTAAAACCATTGAAGAACGCCTCAAAGATGCAAACTCAAAGGTTTCTGAAGCTTGGGGGTCGGCCTTACCCAGTATTTCACTACAAGCTCAATACAAACGAGCCTTTGAACAATATCGGCCTTCGACTCCAGCAAATCCTTTTGCAAACTCCAGCCCCTATTTTGACCCTAACGCCCCCAATTATTCTGCTCCCACCCGAGCCTTAGCTCAAGATGTAGGAGGTCTTCTCAACGACCTGCAAGCCAAGGATTATACAACGACAGCAAGTCTCGTCTTCTCGCAGGTGCTCTTTGCTCAGGGCAAAATTGGTACAGGCCTTAAAATTGCAAAGTCTTATAAAGGAGCCATCCACGCCGAAAAGAAGACGACTCAAGCTAAGATTCGCAAAGAAATCTCTGATCTCTTTTTTCAATCGCTCTACTTGCAAGAAGCGACTCTAATTTATGGCCAGTCTATTGAACAGGCTTCACGCCATCTCAACAATATTTTAAAAATGGAAGCTGCTGGCTTGGCTTCAGAGCTAGACAGACTAAAGGCCCAAATTCAAATTGAAGACTTAAAATCAGGTTTTGACAAACTTTTAAAAGACAAGGTATTAGCAATGAATGCCCTTTTAAATAAGGTCGGATTGCCCTATGATGAAGAGGTTTCACTAAGCGGACAATTAGAAACAAATCCAAAAATCCCCGACTATTCGGAGGCTTATCAAATGGCTCTAGAAAATCGGGATGAAATTCATCAATTAGATCAATACGAAGAAATGCAAAAACAATTTGTTGACCTCGCTCAAGCAGATTATTTGCCAAGCATCATCGCCGGGGGGA
>JBNKYI010000160.1:0-6245 GCA_050300815.1 Fibrobacterales bacterium | reverse complement strand
ACCCAATTTTTCAGCAATTACAGAAACGATTTTTTCTTTCAAATCTTGTTCGCTCATTTTTAATATCTCCTTTTAGGTTGGCGTAAAGATAAATTTTTCTTGGCAATTATGGTTTTTTTTTAAGCGTTCATTCCACCGTCTACACTGATTACTTGACCCGTGATGTAACGGGCTTCTCTTGAAGCTAAAAAGACAACCGCGTTGGCTATGTCTTCAACTTCTCCCATGCTTTGTGCAGGTATCACTTTGAGGATTTCTTCTTTCTGAACATCGCTCAAAGCATCTGTCATATCCGTGCGAATAAAGCCAGGAGCGATCGCGTTGACTGTTACCCCCTTAGAGGCGAACTCTTTTGCCATCGACTTTGTTATCCCAATAACTCCTGCCTTAGAGGCCGCATAGTTTGCCTGCCCGGGCTGAGCCACGATACCATTGATCGAAGACATATTGATGATGCGTCCGTGCTTTTGCTTAAGCATTTGGCGACAAATCGCTTTCGCTCCGTTAAACACCGATTTTAAATTCACATCAATCACCGAATCCCAATCCGCTTCTTTCATTCGCATCAACAAGCCGTCGCGAGTGATCCCCGCGTTATTCACAAGCACTTCAACACTGCCGAAGTCTGCTGTAATTTGAGAAAACACTTCTGCAGTTTGTTCAAAATGAGAAACATCTAAGGCATAGCCTTTCGCTTTGACACCGTATTTTTCTGCTAACTCATTTGCGACGGCAACAACAGAATCTTCTCGAGTTGCAATAAGAGCCAAATTTGCACCCGCCTTTGCCAAGGCTTCGGCAATTCCTCGGCCAATTCCCCGGCTCGCCCCAGTAACTATCGCGTTTTGATCCTTAAGTTCAAACATAGGTTCTCCTGTTTTAATTAAAATCTGCAGTGGACTCGACGGGATTAACTCTCACTGTTCGAGATATTTTTCTCATCAAACCAAAAAGAACTTTTCCCGAACCCACCTCAAGACCTTCGGTCACACCTAATTCCACTGCTTTTTCCATAGAACGAGTCCAGAGAACCGAACCCGTGAGTTGAGCCACTAAGCTTTTTTTGACCTCTTCAGGTTCATGCACTAACTCAGCGCTGACATTGGCGATAAGAGGAGTTTGCAGTGTTTTAAAGTCGGTTTTTTCTATTCCCTCAGACAACCCCGCCACAGCAAATTCCATCAGAGGAGAGTGAAAGGCTCCACTCACGGGCAAGGGCACTACTTTTTTTCCCAGCGACGAAAGTTCTTCACCAAAGGCTTGTACTGCAGCCACCTCTCCTGAGACTACAACCTGCCCCGGACAATTAAAGTTAGCGGGAACAACAATTCCTTGATTCCCAAATTTTTCTAAGGCTTGAACAACCTCTTCATCGGTCATTCCCAAGACCGCAGACATCGCCCCCGGGCTTTTCTCACCCGCTGAAGCCATAAGCTCACCGCGCAAGCGCACCAATTTGAGACCGGCCTCAAAGTCGAAACCACCCGCCGAATAGATCGCCGAATATTCACCCAAAGAATGACCCGCTACGTAATCAAAGACAAGCCCTTTCGACTTCAAAAAGCCATCGACCATCGCGCTGCAAACAAAGAGGGCGGGCTGAGTATTTTGAGTTTGTTTCAGCTCGTCGTCAGGCCCTTCAAGCATGATTTTTGAAAGTTTAAAACCGAGAATTTCATCGGCTTGTCCGAGCATTTCTTTTGCTTGAGTAAATTCTTCAGAAATCTTTTGGCCCATTCCCACATATTGAGAACCTTGGCCGGGAAAAAGAGCAATCTTTTTCATCACTACCACCTTAAGAGATTACAACCCCAGCTCATTCCACCTCCAATACCCACAAGGGCAACCGTCATGCCTCGCTTTAAGCGCCCTTGAATTAAGGCATCTTGTAACGCGAGAGGAATCGTTGCTGAAGAGGTGTTACCGTATTTGTCTACGTTAACCATGACTTGCTCATCACTGAGGTTTAATTTTTTTTGAGTTGCATCTAAAATTCGAATATTTGCCTGATGAGGCACCAGTAGGTCGATGTCCGCAGATTTCAATCCTGCGGCATTTAAACATTTTTCAACACTTGCGGCCATTTCATTAACTGCAATTTTAAATACAGCGCGGCCTTCCATTTTAAGAAAGTGAGGTTCGTTTCCGCGGCACCCTAACTCTAAAACGTCGGCATAGCGCCCATCTGATTGAATGTGATGAGCGAGAAATTCACTAGGGGATTCATCATTGGTATTTGCAGAAACCATTAGCGCTCCTGCTCCATCGCCGAAAAGGACACAGGTATTCCGATCCGTCCAGTCGATAACTCGACTTGACAACTCGGCCCCTATCAACATGATATTCTTATACTGACCACTTTGGATCATCAATACCGCATTGTGCAAAGCAAAAGGAACAAAGGCACAGGCCGCAGTCAAGTCGTAGGCAAATGCATTTAAGCAGCCCAATTGACTCTGAACAAAACAAGCGGTCGCCGGAAATGTGGCATCGGGATACATCGACCCCAAGATGATCCCATCGACGTCTAACGGATTCACCCCCGTCGACTCTAAAAGTCGACGTCCCACCACTGTGGCAATATCAGAAGATTTAAGGGATGTATTTTTGCGATCGAAAACGCGACGCTCGCGAATCCCCGTTCGAGTTGTAATCCATTCATCGCTTGTATCGACCAGTTTTTCTAAATCAGCGTTAGTTAGAACCTCGTCAGAGACGTAAGTCGCAACCCCATGAATAAAGGCCTTCATTCAGAAGGCCCCATCAACCGCTCGGCAATTTTTTTCGAAATTTCTTTTTCTGCTATGCCGTAAGCCGTCCTCAACGCAGCGTGGATCGCTTTTGCATTGGCTCGTCCGTGAGCGATAATGCCATTGCCATTCAGTCCGAGAAGCAAAGCTCCACCAAAGTTATCGTAATCCCACTCTTGAGCAAATCGACGTCCTTCGTCGCTATTGATTTCGCCAAACTGCGTTTTGTGGAAATCAAAAAAGCCTTCCATCAATTTCAACACAATGTTGCCGACAAAGCCCGAACAGACAATCACGTTGGTGGTACCTTGTATCACGTCTCCCCCCTCAATATTTCCGTAGAAATTCAAAGGAGACTCTTTAAGAAGATGGAAAGTTTCTTGGATAACCTCAGAACCTTTCTTCTCTTCTTCACCAATATTGAGCAAGCCTACAGAGGGATCTGCATGGCCGAGAATGTGCTTGGAATAAACACTACCGCAAATCGCAAAGTCTCTGAGCGTTGTCGCTTTTTCGTCAACATTTGCACCGCAATCCAGCATCACCGTTGTGCCACTTTTCGAAGGCATCAAACAAGCAATCGCAGGACGTGCAATCTTGCCAATTCGACCCAATAACATTAAACTGGCCGCCATCATCGCCCCAGAATTACCGGCACTGATGCTCGCTTGCACCACTCCCGCCTTTTGCAGGGCTACGCACTTGACCAAGCCACTTTCGGTTTTGGTTTTCAGCACATTAGAAGGTGATTCATCCATCTCAACGATCTGAGGTGCATCTATCACCTCAATCCATGGATTGCTCTCTTCTCCGTGTTTTGCCAACTCTGCCCGCACAATTTCTTGAGGGCCTGTCAAAACAACGATAAGCTTTCCGTTGAATTCACGAACAGCACTTAAGGCGCCTTCAATAACAACGGAGGGGGCGTTGTCACCCCCCATGGCGTCTAACGCAACTTTTACCATGTATCCCGCCTCTAGTTTTGCCTTAGAAATTTTCTGGTCTGAACACTTCTACACCATTGTAGAAACCACAGACATGGCAAACCTTGTGAGGTACTTTTTGTCCACCGCAGTGACTACAAGTTGACATCGCAGGAGCTTTGAGCTTCCAATGCGTTCTTCTTTTATCACGACGGGCTTTCGAGGTTTTTCTCTTAGGAACAGCCACGATGTACTCCTATTCTTTGTCAATTTTGTTGCGCAATTCTAGTAATTTTGCCCAACGTGGATCAATTTTTTCTTCTTTTTCCGAAGGATCTTTCCATTCAAAGTCCTCCTCTGGATTCTTTATCGGATTCATCGGTTCGTTTAGAATAATTTCTTGACGCACCGCTTCAAACACCGAAAAGCCCTTGGCAAGGGAGTTGACCTTAAGTACGCTTTCGTCCTCTTGGTCTGCCAAAAATTCCCATTCTTTGACCTCATCGCTAAATATCACTTTGAGGACAAACTCAGAGGCCGCCGCTCGGACAAACTTCTCTAGGGAGCGCGAACAGGTTAACACCTGTTGTCCGCTGTAGCTCAAGTTTAGCCAACACTCTTCTGCAGAGTAATTGACGATTTGAGCTTCAACTCGCAAAACGCCTTCTATTTCAACCCCTTCAGCAACCTTGTTAAATTCTGCTGAATGACACTCCAAAGAAACCGCGCCATCTGGCTTGCAGATCTCGCGAGGGTCTAAGAGTAAAGGGTGGTCAAATATAGGTGCGTCCATACAGTCCGTCAATGGAATTCTAACTCTAAGCCTCATCAAGAGACTTTAAGTCGACTCGGTTTCGCCCCCAAATTTATATTTTTCATCGCCAAAATCCCTGGCCCCACTATGATAATTTTAATTCTCTGTTTTTTTATTCTTTGTTACCTCTGCATCGACCTTTGGCTTTGGAGGGGATTGGTCTTTTATCGGCGACACCCAACGCCCTCTACACCTTCTACTTCCTCTCTCGCCAATCCCCCTCAAGTGACAGTAATGGTTGCCGCTCGCAATGAATCTCAGCGAATTGAAAAGTGTATCCGCTCTCTCTTTGCCCAAGATTATCCCAAAGACAAAATTCAATTTTTAGTCACCGATGATCGCTCTCAAGACAATACCCTCGAGATTCTCAACAAATTGCAAAAAGAGGATTCTCGACTCCAAATTCTCTCATCCCCCCCAATCAAATCGGGCGAAAGCCCCAAAAAAAATGCTCTTAGTCATATGGTTTCTATTTCTTCAGGAGAATTGTTGCTCACGACAGATGCCGATTGCGTGCTTCCGGTGACTTGGGTGAAATCTACACTGTCTCGCTTTACAGACGAAGTCCACATGGTTGTGGGATATTCCGAATTTATCCACGACCCGCAAATCCCTCATTGGTTTTTTAAGTTGCAGGCTCTCGAATTTCTCTCTCATTTCGTTGTGAGCGCCGCCGCTCTAGGTCAAAACTTTGCGATCAACTCATCGGGTAATAACCTAGCCTATAGAAAAAGTTCCTTTCTGGCATTAGATGGCTTTAAGGGTTTAGAGCATATTATCAGCGGAGACGACGATCTCTTATTGCACCGTTTTCAACAAAAATGGCCCAGAGGAATTGTTTTCAATCCTTCTCCTGAATCTTTTGCTCAGACCGAAGCCCAACCCTCGCTATCTGCCCTTTGGAACCAGCGCAAACGCTGGGCTTCTAAAACGGTCTTTTACACCCCACAAGTTGTCGTTCTTTTGAGTGTGGTCTTCTTTTTTTACTTCACCACAGCTCTCGCTTTGAGCGCTATTCTCTGGGGTGATCTCGATTTATTTCGCTGGGGAGTTTTGGCCTTCGTTTTGAAAACCCTAGCCGACTTCACTGTACTAAACACCGGCGCCCACATTTTTGGGCGCAAAGAGCTGATGTCTTGGTTTTGGCCTACCGCCATCTTTCACCTTCCTTTGATTCTCGGTGCCGTTCTCTTTGGATTGTTTGGCAAATTCACTTGGAAAGGGAGACAAACCGGCAATTTAGGACAGAGCTGATCATTCTCGCTTCTAAAAACTTTTTTTTATACTATGGTTGCGAGCATCCCGCAATCAAACAGACTTGGAGTTCTGTTCTTATTTTCGGGATTTTCTCTGGGCTTCTCAAAAGGTCTTGACGGGCTAATTACCTTTGACGGACTCTGCCTTTACGAGATTGCCTGAAAAGCCAGAGTGAGTGAGGTATCATGAGTGTAGAAAAAACTCTAATTATTGCAGAAAAACCTAGTGTAGCGGCTGATTTGGTCAAGGTTTTACCCGACAAATTCAAAAGGGAAAAAACCCATTACGAAGGAAACTCTTACATTGTTTCCTATGCCGTAGGGCATTTGGTAACCCTTTGCGAACCTGCCGAAATGGATGAAAATTTCAAATCTTGGAAGATGGATGTTCTTCCTATTCTTCCCAAGGCCTTTTTGCTTAAACCGATCACCTCATCGAAATCTCAACTGAGTGCCTTGAGTAAACTCATACGCAAACGAGATGTAAAAACAATCATCAATG
>JBNKYI010000159.1:0-6251 GCA_050300815.1 Fibrobacterales bacterium | reverse complement strand
TTCCGATCTAAAATCGGTGATTTACACGGCCTTTGACGAAGGTTATCCCACGCTTTATCAGATACAACTCGATGGCAGCGGCAAGAGAAAATTGCTCCCTGAGCGCGTTCGAGGAATCACTCCCTTTTATATCAAGGGGCGCAATGAGGTGGTTTATTCAGAACAAGGTGAAGATTATAGTAATCTCAAGAAAGTAAATCTGACCACTCTTAAGAGAGAAGAGTTGACGAATCTAAGAGGAAACGAGCTCTCCCCAGCCTATGATCCCTCAGGAGAAAGACTTTACTTTACCTGGGATCGGGGCATTTCTCCTCAGATTTATGAATATCGTGGAAATCAATCCCCCCAAAGACTTACTTTTGTAAATAAGTACAACGAGTCTGTGGTGGTTAGCCCTCATGGGGATAAAATTGCTTACTGCACAATGCTCGACGGATTACTAGATATTATGGTGCAAGACTTAGCCACGGGCCAGATGTTGCAATTGACCTATCGACAAGGGAATAACGAAAGCCCGACTTGGTCGCCTGATGGGCGCTTTATAGCGTTTACATCAACTCGAACGGGCGCGTCACAGATTTTTATCATGGCGGCTGATGGCACTGGAGTGCGTCAAGTGACTCGCCGTGGAGAGTATTTTCAACCCCGATGGTCGGGGTACAATCACCAAAAGGAGAAAAACAAATGAACCGTCTGTCTAAGATTCTTTCTGTTGCTGTGCTGGTTGGTCTTTTCGGGGCTTGCGCTGGCAATAAGCCCGAAGAGAAAGAACCCGTAGACCCTCAGCCCGCGCCTACTGTTGAAGAAAGTGCCGCTGTTGAAACCAAAGGGCCTTCTGCTGAAGAGTTACAAGCTCGTGAGCTCGAAGCTCAACGTCAAAAACTCGAAGAAATGATCAATAAAATTATGTCTTCTGATGTTTACTTTGAATACGACAAGGCGATTCTAACAGAAAAGGCGAGAGAGCTTTTGAGTCAAGTGGGTGATATGCTGATTAATGAAAGTCGTTTTGAAGTTGTGGTTGAAGGGCATACGGATGCGCGGGGAACTGAAGCGTACAATATGTCGCTGGGCGGGCGTCGAGCGAAAGCTGTGCAAGATTACCTCTTTAATTACGGCGTAAAAAACACAGCCATTCGCACAGTGAGTTACGGCGAAGAAAAACCTAAGGTGATGGGAGAAAGCGAAGAGGCTTATTCACAAAACCGTCGGGCGAACTTTAAAGTCAACATTGTCAAATAGACTTCTGGAGGACGTATGAAATTTGGGGTTTTACTCGCTACTTTATTTTTGATGTCGTGTTCAGAGATCACGTTATTGCGCACAGAAGAAATTCGCAGTGTCGAGAGTCATTTAAAAATACAGATTGATAGCTTAAGATATGTGGTCGATTCCCTTTCACAACTGCAGATTTCTATGACCCGTAAGATGCAGGCCGATTTGCGTTTGGTCATGTCTGCCTTGACTGAGGGGAATGAAAAACTGCAGATGCGACTCGAAGAAAACCAATACCTGCTAGACAAAATCACGGCGGGTGACCCCAAAACGCCCAAGGTCGCACTCAGTCCGGCTTTGGCCGCCCACTCTGAAGAGCTGACAGCAGAAAAGCCCCAGAGCGATTCTCTTCCTGCAGACGTTGCAGATTTTAATCCTGAACTTGAAAAGCTCTATTCAGATGCGCGCACATTTTTTAACAACAAACAATACAAAGAGGCCTTTTTGGGATTCAAACAGGTTTACGAAAAAGATCCTGTGGGGTCTTATGCTGAAAATGCTCTTTATTGGATGGCGAGTTGTTATGATCAAACCGGTCAGGCTGAAAATGCTCTCACGGTAATCAAGCGCCAGTTGTTGGAATTTCCTGGAGGAGGCAAAAAATGTCAAGCTCTTTTTCAGCAAGGCCGCTTATTGGGTGAGTTGAAAAAAGAGGATGAACAGCAACAGGTTTGGCAAAATCTCGTGGATGATCCGGCGTGTGCAGGAAGCAATGAGGCTTTTAGAGCGGGTGACCTTTTGGGCAAAAAGGCCAATCCTTAGTTTGCAATACTCAAGAACTGGCCTGATTGATTGGTGCTAAAAAGCGGAAAGCATTATAGCACTCAATCCTTAGATTTAAGGGCAACCGCGAGGTCAAAAGTGAAGTTTTCATAGGTAAAAGGTATAAGCATTGAAAGAACGTCTTTGGCTTCATAAACAGAATGCCCTTTGCCTGTGACGACGGTGGGAAGGCTGATGCTAATTGAGAAGTCGGTAAGATCTCTTTTGGCGGCACCGGCAATGATATTTGCCAATTCGCCAGTCGCGTCAGTGATGTCGGCATTCATCTCTTTAATTTCTTCGCCAACAAATCGACTAATGGCATCAAAAGCGACTTCTTGAGGAAAACTGATGGCGACGGCTCCCTTGGCGTCTCCTGAGAGGCCAATAATACCAGAGATATCATGGCTGACTTTAGTGTCATTTTTTAAGCGGACTTTGCCGAGTTTAACTTCCACTCCCACCATACTCTTGAAAGTCTCAATGGTCGCCTTAATAAATGGATTCACGTGTTCAACTTTGACTTTCACTTTAAAAAACCTTTCTGAGGTTGTACCCAGAGATTATACAACAAAAAGAAAAACAATTGCAACAGAGGAATCCCCCTAGATAGAGAGGGATGAGGGGGGCATTTTGAAATTTTTAGCTTTCATATTTTTTTTTTGTGGGAAATCAATTTTTGAGGAGCCCCTTAGCTAATTTTGGGCTATGAAAAAGTATAGTGTCGGAATTTTAGGTGCGACGGGTTTTACCGGTCTCGAATTGTTGAAGTTGTTAAAAAATCATCCTTCAATCGAAGTGGCTTTTGTCACTTCAGAACGCCATGAAGGAAAAACGTTATCAGAGTTCTTTCCTTTTCTCTTCGGACCAATGGCTCAGATGAAATTTATCAATTTAGAGACGGCTCTTAAAACTCCGGTAGAGGGCATTTTTTCTTGTCTTCCTCACAAGACAGCCGTTGAAAAATTATCCCCTTTTTACCGAAACACAAAATCGTTTATCGTAGATCTTTCAGCAGACTTTCGTTTAGACAGTGCGAAAATTTATGAAGAGTATTATTGCCCCCATTCAGAGCCTGAGCTATTGCAAGAAAGTTTGTATGGTCTTTGCGAGTGGCAGGGTGTTGAAAAGACGCGCAAATATCGCTTAGTTGGCAATCCGGGATGTTACCCCACCTCTATTCTTTTACCCTTACTCCCTTTAGTCAAAGAGGGCTTAGTTGAAGTTGAAGGCTTGATTGCTGATAGCAAGTCGGGGGTTTCGGGTGCGGGCAAAGAGCCGACACCAGCAACTCACTACGTAGAAGTCAATGAAAGTTTTTCTGCTTATAAAGTGGGTGACGAACACCGGCATCTTTCTGAGCTGAATGAGCAACTCAGCTTAGCTTCAGGGCAAGAGGTTGATTTGATTTTTACACCGCATCTCGTTCCGATGAGTCAGGGCATTTTATCAACGATATACGCTCGTTTAAAGCTAGGAATCTCTGAAGATGACGTTAGGAAATGCCTATTGTCTCAATACAAAGATAGCGCTCTCGTCGAATTACTTGACGGTGGTTTTCCTAAAACCAGTTGGGTGCGTCAGACGAATCGTTGCGTTTTTGGCGTGAAAGTTTTAGAAAAGAGCAGAACGCTAATTATTGTTTCTGCGATTGATAATCTCATTAAAGGCGCTTCAGGGCAAGCCTTGCAAAACATGAATATTTTGCTCGGTCTTGATGAAACCGAGGGCTTACTTTGATGAAAGAAAGCTTACTGATCAAGATTGGGGGTTCACTGGCTGTGGATCTCGAGAAGTTGAGTGCATTTGCCAAAACCCTCGGGCGTTTGGTCAAGGAGGGATATCCCTTAGCCGTTGTGCACGGGGGTGGCAAAGAGATCAATGAAAATTTAGAGCTTCTCAAAGAAAAACCAGTGTTTGTCAATGGATTGAGAGTGACGGATGGCAATGTGCTCAACATGGTTGAGATGACGCTCAGCGCTCAGGTTAATAAAAAACTGGTGCGACTACTACAAAAAGAAGGGGTTGCGGCAGTGGGGATTTCAGGTGTTGATGGCGCCCTGATCTCGGCGGTGAAAAAAGAGAGTGACGTAGATTTGGGATATGTGGGAAGTCCCCACCAGGTTCGCCCCGAATTGGTGCATACGCTGTGGCAGGGGGGATTTTTACCTGTGATATCGCCGATCTCGACGAGTGTAGAAGCGCAGGCTTTTAACGTCAATGCCGACCATGCGGCTTCGGCAATTGCCAATGCTTTAAAAGTCGATCGATTGATTTTCGTCAGTGATGTACCTGGGGTACTCAATGAGGGAGAAGTGGTTCCTCATCTCAATGAAGAAGAGATCGAGAAACTCATCGAGTCAAAGGTGATTCAGGGGGGGATGATCCCTAAGGTGCAGTCTTGCTTAGAAAGCTTGCACTGCGGAATTCAAGAGATTCACATCGCGGGGTGGGAATCAGGCGAGCAATTTTACCATCAGCTTTCAGGAGTGAAGAACAGTGGCACCATCATCTCAAAATAATGACTTGCACAGTAGAGACCAAAAGTCCATTTTGGGAACCTATGCTCGCACGAATATTCAATTTGTATCTGGTAAAGGGGCAATACTTTGGGATGTAGAAGGTCGAGAGTATTTAGACTTTGCATCGGGTATTGCAGTGAATGCTCTCGGTCATTGTCATCCCGAGGTGGCAGAAACGCTGAGAGCGGCAGCAGAATCCCCTTTACACCTTTCTAATCTTTATCCTTCTGCAAATCAAGTAGATTTGGCGGAGTTGTTGCTCGCAAAAGTGAATTTTGACAAAGTCTTTTTTTGCAATTCGGGAACAGAGGCAAACGAGGCCATGTTGAAATTTGCCCGCAAGTACTGGTTTGCCAAAGGGAGAGCAGACAAGCACAAAGTGATTTGCTTTGACCAGTCGTTTCATGGCAGAACCTATGGTGCATTATCCGTGACGGGGCAAGCCAAATTTAAAGAGGGTTTTGGTCCGATGCTGCCCGGTGCCGTGACATTGCCTTATAATGATGCTGGAGCATTGGCTGAGGCATTAGATGATGATCAGATTGCTGCCGTTATTCTTGAGCCAATACAAGCCGAAGGAGGCTTGAATACTCCCTCAAAAGAATTTGTGCGAGTCTTGCAAGAAAAACGCAAGAATGGAAATTTTTTAATTCTTGGCGATGAAATTCAATGTGCTCTTGGACGCTTAGGTACGGCTCTGGGTGGAGAAGTTTACGAGCTGCCCTATGACATGGTGAGTTTAGCAAAACCTTTAGGGGGCGGACTTCCTTTAGGGGCAGTTTTGTTGAGAAATGAACAGGCGATCGCCGTTAAAGCGGGAGATCACGGCACAACTTTTGGGGGAAACCCCGTTGCCTGCGCTTTGGGTAAAGTGGTTGTGAAAACGGTATTGCAAGAGGAATTTCTCACTGCAGTGCATCAGAAATCTCAACAACTGTTAAGTGGAATCGAAAGTTTAGTCGAAGAATTTACCGATTGCGTGAAAGTTAAGGGAGCTGGTCTCCTTTGTGGATTTCAATACAAAGGAGAGTTGCCGCAATTTTTAGAAAAATGCAAAAGCAAAGGGCTCCTTATTCTCCGCGCCGGAACGGATGTAGTGCGTTTGGCTCCGCCTTTGGTGGTCGAAGAAGCGCAGATTGCCCGGTGTCTTGAAATTTTAAAAGAAACTCTATCTGAACTCGAGGTACAATAATGAGTGAACAAAAAATTAAAAAAGTGGTGTTGGCTTATTCTGGCGGTCTAGATACATCAATTATCATTCCTTGGTTAAAAGAAAACTATGATGGCTGCGAAGTGATCGCTTATGCAGCAAACGTAGGGCAAGATGATATTGATGCCGAAGCGCTTGAAAAAAAAGCATTAGCTTCAGGGGCGAGCAAATGCTATGTGATGGATCTGCGCCAAGAATTTCTCGAAGAGTATGTTTGGCCGACGTTGAAAGCGGGAGCGAAATATGAAAACACATATTTGCTTGGTACTTCTTTTGCACGCCCTTTAATTGCGAAACACCAAATGCTGATCGCAAAAAAAGAAGGGGCAGATGCAGTTGCCCACGGAGCAACGGGTAAGGGCAATGATCAGGTCCGCTTTGAATTGACGTATATGGCCATGGATCCCACAATTAAAATTATCGCTCCGTGGAAAGATTCTAAATGGACGCTGAATTCTCGCGAAGAATGCATTGCCTACGCC
>JBNKYI010000158.1:0-6279 GCA_050300815.1 Fibrobacterales bacterium | reverse complement strand
ACAGCGAAGCAGGCCAGATGATTCTTCTCTTTCGAGTGGTCGAAAAACCCACCGTTGGTGAAGTCAGCTTTGAAGGCAACGATGAGTTTCTCAGCGAAGATCTGAAAGAGTTGGTTCCTTTACTTCCGAGTCAATCCTACGGCCCCGAAGATTTAGAACGCTACCGCCAACGCCTGATCATGAAGTACAAAGAGGGCGGTTATTTGTTGGTGCAGGTGAGTGTTGCCGAACAAGAAGATCCAGAGACCGGTAGAAATGATCTAATATTTAGAATCATCGAGGGGCAAAAATTAAAAGTGGCCTCTATCGATATTCGGGGCAACAAAAAACTAGACACCTTAGGGATTATTCAAAGTTTAGGAAGTGAAATAGACCACTGGTATAGCGATGGAGAGTTTCGCGAAGAGCAATTCAAAGCAGATAAAGATTCGATTTTAAATCACTATCGAAATTTTGGTTATTTAGATGCGGCAGTGATTGCAGACTCTGTAGAGTATTTACCCGATCCGAGCTTTCACCTTTACGTCGGCTCTATATTGCCTCAAGAGATGAAGATGCCGGTCTTGCTCGCTCGACTCAACGACAATCTTAAAGATCCTAATCATCCTCTCAGTCTAGCGGTGCAACGCTATCGCGAGGTTTCTAAAGGCTATTTCAGACGTTTTAAATCTCGGGCAGAACATCGACATGTAGGGGTTCCCGTCTTTTTGACCGAAGAAGAATTTGTTGATTTTTTTAACAAAACGTTAGATGTGACCTCTTTGCGCAGAGCTTATCTAAAGGATCTGCAAGAGATCGCCAAAGAGTTGGGCAGTGATTCACTGACTCAGATTCTCGCTCAAAAAGAGAGAAGCGAAAGCGAAGAACGCTACGCTTTGCGTCATCTCTTTGAAAAAGAGTATCCGATTATTCGTTATGCTGAGGCTCGCTCAAGTTCGAAGGTGGTTTTGCACTTTACCGTTGAAGAAGGGCGTCAATATTATATGGGGCGCTTTGTTTTTGCAGGGAATGAAGTTTATAGCGATCAGCAAGTAAACAGCCAATATCTGTTGGATAGCGGTGATGTTTTTGATATGTCGCAGTTTAAAATGTCTGTTCAAAACGTGTATAATATTTACCGCGAAGAAGGCTATCTGTTTTTACAACTTAAAGATCAAATGAATTACAGAGATTCTGTTGTCGATGTTCGTTTTGATTTGGTAGAGGGAAAGCCGGCGAATATCAATAAAATTTATATCACAGGCAATACGACCACACGCGATAAAGTCATTCGCCGTGAAATTAAAATTTTTCCGGGAGACACATATCGTCAATCATTACTCGAGCGGTCTTTTAGAGAAATTATGCAGCTCAACTATTTTGACATGGTCTATCCCGATGTTCGCGTCGTAGGAGAACAAGAAGTTGACCTTGAGTTTAAGGTCAAAGAGCGCGAAGCGGGAACGGGCCAATTCAATGCGGGTGTTCAATACAATGCGACCGAAGGTTTTACGGGAACATTGGGCGTGTCTATTCCCAACTGCTGTATTGGCGATGGACGCAAGGTGGATTTAACGTTAGAATTTGGCCCGCAAAAGCAAAATTACGTTCTCGGCATCACCGAGCCTTGGTTTCTCGATTATAAAGTTGGGGTAGGCGGTTCGATCAACTATTATCACTATGATTACAATGATGGGAGAAGTCCAGATGTGGTGCGTCGGGGCTTTAGCATTTTCTCTTGGAAGCGTTTGACGATTCCCGACGATTACTTTGTCGCTCAGATGACTTATAATCTGCAACAAAATTTGCAGGGAGATAATAATCCGGGTGTGGTTCGTTACACAGGCTTAGAATCTTCTGTTGAACTTTCACTGACTCGCGATGATAAAAACCTTCCGCAATTCCCCACAGAGGGTTCTCGCTTTCAGCTTTCCTATACCTATGCGGGGCTTGGGGGGTCGTTCAAATTTCACAAAACAGACTTTTCATCTAAATGGTGGTTTCCTCTTTTTGAAAATGTGGCCTTGCGCCTAGAAAATAATTTTGGAGTCATTACAGGAGACGCCATCCAGTATCGCACGCTTTATCTGATGGGAGGATCTATTGGATACCAAGGACAAATGCGAGGCTACGGATCGGGTTCTATCGGTAATTCTCAAATTGGGCGAAGCTATTATTCGTTTACGTCAGAAATAACAGTTCCTGTGGTTGAACAGCAATTTTACCTGTTGGGATTTTTTGATGCGGGCAATGTCTTTGGGGTAAATTCGAACTTCAGTTCGACTCCTGAGGCTGCGGATATGCCTTCTCCACTCGATGAAATAGATTTGGCGGATCTCTATAAAGACTACGGCTTTGGTTTTAGGCTTGTAATTCCTATGTTGGGTATTATTGGGTTTGATTTTGGTTGGCCTTTAGTCGAAAAGAATGGACTTGGCGGAACGGGAATGCAAACCAACTTTGTGATCACTCAAGGGTTTTGATATGAAAAAAGTTTTGTTGAGCATTTTCATTTTACTTTCTTCACTGTGGGCTCAAGAAATGAGAGTGGCCCACGTCGATTCTAAATTGATTATGGAAAAATTTGCGGGAATTCAGCAAGCCCAGCAAGATTATGAAAGTCAATTGGCTCTTTGGGAGCAGAGGGCTAATATTCTAAACAAGGAACTCAAAGAAATTCGAGAGCGACTCGAAAAGCAATCGTTGATTTTGTCTGCCGAAAAAAAAGCAGAGCTCAATGAAAAGTTGGCAGAGAAAGAGACAGCGCTCAAAGAGTTTACACAACGGATTTATGGCCCCGAAGGCGAAATGGTAACCGAAAACCGCAAAATATCAGAACCCCTCATTCTTAAAATGCGAAATGCGATTTATGAAGTGGCTTTGCAAGAGGGCTATGATTACGTTCTTGATCGCTCATCAGGGGCGATTTTATTTTGGCGAGACGAGAACGATCTAACGCAAAAGGTGATAGACCTTCTCAATGGTAAAGTGCAGTAACCTCAGCCTCTCTCAAATTTATCAGCATTTGAAACTGAATTTTTTGGGTGAAGATCAATGCATTGAAGGGTTTGCAGATCTTTCAGAAGAGGTGACTCACACCTTAAAGTTCATTCAAGGAGAGCGTTTGCCACGCCATTTTATAGACCAAAGAGATTCTTGGGTTTTGGTTAGTCGCCGTTTTTCTCTCAAAAATACGATTGAAATTATCTGTGAAAATCCCTATGAAAGTTTTGTAGAGCTCGTTGAAAAATTTGCTCACCCTGAATTTCTCGAAGGGGATTCTTGTATCGATCCAACGGCGCGCATTCATTCTACCGCTTGGGTTGAAGGAAGGGTAGATGAAGGGGTCGAAATTGGCCCTCATTGCTGGGTTGAAAAGGGAGCTCACCTTAAAAAAAACGCTTCGTTGGCCGCGAATGTCGTTGTTAGGGCGGGGGTGACCATCGGCGAAAAAACGAAGATTTTATCGGGCACGGTTCTCGGCGAGCAGGGCTTTGGTTTTTTTAAAAGTTCAAAAGAAAAAGCCACTCGTGATATCCCTCATTGGGCGGGTGTTGTCATCGAAGAAGATGTAGTGATTGGCCCCTTGTGTACGATTGCAGCGGGTTTTTTGTCTCCGACTCGAATAGGTGCGCGCACTCGCTTAGATGCACAAGTGCTTATTGCTCATAATTGTTCAATAGGAAAAGATTGCATTTTAGCAGGTCAAAGCGGCATGGCGGGTTCTTGTGTGGTCGAAGATGGCGTCACCTTGGCGGGGGGGGCTCAACTCGCGTGGAAGGTGCATGTGGGTCGAGGGGCGGTGTTGTCGGCAAAAGCCGGGGTCATTGGCGATGTCCCGGCAAGGGCTTGGTGGTCGGGGTTTCCCGCTCGGCCTCATCGAGAGTGGTTGAGGGGGCAGGCATGGCTGCGCAAGCAACAAGATCAGTGACTTTTAATGGGCCCTTGCTCTTTAGTGGTGGCACCGGAGATGTGAAGCTAAGCCCTGCCGATCGGGTGGAGTTTTGGTGGGAGAATCGACGCATAGAGCCTTCGTTTTCTCATTTTGAAACGAAAAACTCAACGAGCCTCTGGCATTTGCCCACCGATTCAAACTCAAGTTCAAGCTCTATTGCTCTGGTCGAGCACCTTTTTGCCGCAACCTTGTTTGCCAAAGGGATGCGTGTTGACCTTCGAGGGAATGAAATCCCAATTCTCGATGGATCGGCGAAGGATTTTTACCATTGGATCTTTCGGGAGGGATTAAGCAAGGATCCTGAACAATATGAGTGCAAACTCACTCAGCGATGGGAGTGGATGGGGGGCTTTATCGAAGTAGAGCCCGCCGATTTTTTTCAAGTGGATTATACCCTAGAAATAGGGGAATACCTAGATTCGATGCATTACACTTGGGGAGAAGATCCGGTAAAAATTATCGAGGCGCGCACTTTTATTTTTGAAGAATATTTGTCAAAGCGTTTAAAGAGAAACGATTTTAAAAACCCGCAACTTGAAATGGGATTAGTCGTCAATTCGCGGGGTGAGCCTATTAACCATTCCCTTAGACACAAAAACGAATTAGCGGCACATAAAATATTAGATTTGCTGGGAGATTTGGCCCTTTTGACTCTGGCCTTGCCCAAAATAAAGATCAAATGCTTAAATGGAAACCACCAAATGAACCACTGTTTGGTTGAAAGGATTTTTGAATATGTCTCTGTTGGATGAACTGCCTAAACCCGAAAAAGAAAATATTTTTCTCGATTTTGCTGCAATCACCAAGATTTTGCCTCACCGCTATCCTTTCTTGATGATTGACAATGTGCTTGAGTATGAGGCCGAGAAAAAAATTGTCTGCCAGAAGAACGTGAGCTTTAACGAGCCTTTCTTTCAAGGCCACTTTCCCGAAGACCCCGTAATGCCTGGAGTTATGCAAGTTGAAGCAATGGCTCAAGCGGGGGCAATATTGTTGTATCTCTCTTATGAAAATGAATTGGCGGGTAAGCGTCCTGCTTTTATGGGCGTCAAAGAGTGTCGCTTTCGCAAGCCTGTTCGCCCGGGCGATGTTTTGCGCATCGAAGCCGAGCTGCTTAGTTTTCGCCGCTTGATCGGAACTCTTCAGGCCAAAGTTTATGTCGGAGACGTTTTAGTTTCTGACTGCGTGGCCACAGCGACCATGGTTTAATGTCAATACATCCTACCGCGATTATTGCTGCTGATGCCCAAATAGGAGACGATTGCCATATCGGCCCCTATTGTGTTGTTGAAGAAGGGGTGATATTGGGTTCGAGAGCGATGCTGGGCCCGAGGGTTCACATTGTTCGCGGAACATCCATAGGAAGTGACGCTCGGATTTACGATGGAGCGATTGTAGGATCTGATCCTCAAGACTTAAAGTATCGGGGCGCTGAGACGAAATTGGTGATTGGCGACAGAGTTAAAATTCGAGAGTATTGCACCCTCAATCGGGGAACTTCACCAGAACATTCGACCTATGTGGGAAACGATGTGCTTTTGATGGCTTATAGCCACGTTGCCCACGATTGTTGTGTTGACGATGGAGTGATCTTGGCAAACGGTGTGCAATTGGGAGGGCATGTTCGCCTGGGTCAGCGCTCAGTGATCGGGGGAAACACAGCCGTACATCAATTCAGTGAGGTGGGCGCTTTCTCTTTTGTTGGGGGAACTCTAAAAATAGACCGTCACGTTCCCCCATTTTCGAAAGCTTTAGGGGATCCCTTGCGTTGGGCGGGTGTCAATACGATAGGGATTGAGCGCTCTGAATTTGCGAGATGGACAGCAGAAATCGCCCGTTTTTATAAAGGCTTACAAAGAGGAAAATATTCTTGGGAGCTGTTTGATGTGGTGAAGGCTGAGGATCTACCCGTTGAAATTCCTGCGCAGGTGAGTGAAATGTTCAAAGGGTTTTTACAACGTTGTCGAGGAAAAATTTTAAGTGTGCAACGTAGGGCTGAGGTTTTTTGAGCAAACTGACCTCAGAGACACCTCAGAGACACCTCAGAGGTGTCTCTGAGGTGTACAATTCTTTAATGCGCTAAATTTCACAGCTAATCCAGATGTTGATGCGTCGCGACCGCGCGACAGGGGCCCCCTTTTGTAGATCGTCAAAAGGGGGAAAAAACGATTCAGCTCAAGCGCCGCTGAGGGCTGGGCACTGAAAGGCCACCGCTGCGCGGCGTGATTCGCCGGGCTCATTTAAGGTTCACTCTTCGCCAATTTTGCGAGCAAAATGAGGGGCTCAGTTACCGCCCTGCTCATTGGCGTTCAGCGCCGAAGAAAAGCATGAATTTTCATTCACGG
>JBNKYI010000157.1:1769-6281 GCA_050300815.1 Fibrobacterales bacterium | reverse complement strand
AGCAAATCCCACCCATGCGATAAAAGCCCTGAGAGAAGCTGAACAATACAATGGCCCATCTTTAATTATAGGATACGGCCATTGTATATCGCATGGCATCAATATGAATGATGGCATAGAACAACAAAAAAAAGCCGTACAATCTGGTTATTGGCCCCTATTTCGTTATCATCCCGAAGACAATCTCAAGGGAATTAATCCAATGCATCTAGACAGTCGAAAAGCCAAAATCCCTTTAAAAGATTATGCTCTAAATGAGCTTCGCTATAACAAGGTTTATAAAGAAAATCCAGAAATGGCCGAAGAGCTCATGCAACTGGCTCAAGAAGACGTGAATCGCAATTGGCAAGTTTATGAAAACTTAGCTCAGGGAAAATCACCAAATGAAGCCATAAATTCTTTACTGACAAAGAGTGAAAAGTGACGTTTAGGATTGTAGACCAAACTTTTCTAATGAAAGATCGCGAAGTGTCAAAAGAAGTTTTTCAAACTAGCTTGATTGGCAATTTACCTATTTCGACTGCCAAACAAAGAGTCCCGAAGAATCCGAGGGGATTCCCGTTAATCGATCCACTCTTATCATCTGCCAATCCTTAGGCCCCCTCCAAGTGATTTCTTCATTCAACAGATGATCCAACGATTTAAAATTAATTCGTTCGGGCTTGGCAATGGCATCGACAACAAAGCCTGCAACGGCATTCCACAGGGGTAAAGCTGCTGTTGCCCCGCTGAAACTTCTCGACTTCGACCTCATAGGACGGTTGTCATCAAAACCAATATAGACACCTAAAACCAATGGTTTCATTGGGTTGATCACACTTCCCTCTTGTCGGGGGATAATTCCCACAAATGCTGTATTTTTAAAATCATTTGTCGTTCCGGTTTTTCCACCGACACCCCATCTTAAAGACAAACCCTCTCTGTGTATACCTATCGAACGCGCCTTGCGCCCCGTGCCGTGATCAACTACAGATTTTAGCGAAAGTGCCAGCTCCCACTTTTTAAAATCGGGAGCAAATTGCCACGGATTTTCTGCCTTTTTGGGCGCCTCGTAAAGCACTTGTCCCCGACCATCAGAAATCCGAGTGATTAAACCCAGCCAAGGTTGTTCATTTTCACTGTATTCTCTAACTTGTTTTTGAAATAAATGTTCATATAAAGAACTCATTTCTAAAAGACTGATATCCACACTTCCTAGGGGCAAGCTCATAACCCCCGGAGGTATGTCAACCATCCCCTTAGCATTCATAAAATGACGAAAGTGCTCTAAAGACAAGTGGCGACGATAATCAATCAAAAAGTCTATGTGATTCTCATCTAAGGCTTCAATTTTTTTTACTTGCTCTTCATAAGCGTCGATCAGATCTTCTAAGTGGTCAGGTTTAAAATACCCGTACAGATAAACGTCATCTTCATCAACGTCATCAACATCGAGTTCTACAAGCCCCGGCCTTTTAAAATCATAGGCCCCAACTCGATTCTCTGCGAGCTTATAGTAGTGAAGACTTTCTTCATCCCTATCCCATTGGTGAAAAACCTTCTCTAAGCTCAAATAGTTAAGTAATAAATCGAGATGTTTTTTTGAGCCCAAACGTCGAGACTCTTTTTTTAACTGCTCTTCATAACCGCGACCCATCTCAAGAGATTTTAACCATCTCACTTCATATTGGTTATCAGCCAACAACCAGTCAACCATTAAGGCTGATTTAGCCACCTCTAAACGAACTTCATTAAGCGCCATCCCATCGATAGGTATATCCCACTGATCTCTAAGTTGAGCAAGCCACTCTTTGCGCGAACCATACGCTTTTCGACTCATTTTATACTTCACCGCTAATTGTTCTCGGCGAGAGGGTCCTGCCTTTTCGAGTAAATTCATAAGCAAGTGCACCGATGCAATATTTTCTGATCGAGTGAGAGCCCACTGCAAAGTCACCTCTTCTCCTCGATCTTTATGATCAGGGCTAGGAAAATAAAATTGCTTATTCATTCTAAAAACGCTTCGATGATTTTCTAACAAGTCGTTAGATGAATAGCCTTCTTCTAGGGCTAACGCAATTAAAGGGGTCTTCCACGTTGAACCCAACTGCCTTCTCGACTTCATCACACGATCATAACCCTTATTATGATATCCTCCGACATAAGCGCGCACGCGATTAGAATCCAATACGACCAAAGCCCCTTGGGGGCGATCTCCCAGATCTCCTGCAAGAGAGTCAAGATAAACGTTTAACGAATCCTCAAATTGTTTTTGCCAATTTGCATTGAGTGTCGTTTCAATACGCAGCCCAGCCTTTTGCCATTCTTCACCATATTTATCAACAAGCATATCTTGGATCTCACCCCCAGACAGCTCTCTAACAACCGCTTGAATCAAAATGCCCTGTTCACTTAAAAACTGCCCTTTGTCAAACCTCAGCGGCAACTTTTTAACCTGTTCTTTTTCTTTTGGTGTCAAATAGTTTTGCTCAACCATTTTTGACAGAATATATTCTATTCGATTTTCTCCTTTTTTTAGGGCCTTCGAGATCCTCGTCGAATCTTTCTGACTAAAGGGATCATAGTTAAAGGGCCCCTTCAACGACGCCGCAATAAAAGCGCATTCTTTTTTGTTAAGTTCCTTTAAGGGGCGATTAAAAAAATACTCAGCCGCAATGCCCACACCCCGCCCTGTGCCCACCACAAAAAACTGATTTAAATAAAACTCAAGAATTTCTTGTTTCGTAAAATGATGCTCTAAGCGCAGCGCCTGCACAAGCTCAACAGCCTTGGCAGCCAAAGACTGTTCGGGGCGGCCAAAAATATTTTTAGCTGTTTGCTGAGTGATTGTCGAGCCCCCCTGCACTGCTCGACCTTTAATCATATTGATCAGTGCCGCTCTAACAATCCCCAAATACTCTACGCCACCGTGTTGAAAAAAATGGGCATCTTCGCCAGCGACTACCGCTTCAATCAAGGTCTGCGGGATTTCGTCATAAGCGACATATCTTCGGTGAGCCTTTTCAAAAAGACTTCCTAAAAGAGAATCCCCCCCCTCATAAAAGATTAAGGTTTCTGATCCCAGTTGATCAATAATATGCGACTTCTCATAATCGCCACCGGGGTTTTGTTTGGCGAGAACTTGATAAAGAACGACATATCCTCCCACGCCCAACACAAAAAAAAAAAGAAGTGAAGTTCTCAATAAAAACCAAATCCAACGTATGTTCTTCGATTTTTTATGAGTTGCTTTTTTTTTCTTAGACGACGAGGGAGATTTCAGAACAGCCATGGGCGAAATGTAAAAAGACTCTGAGCGCAAAGACACTCTTGCCGTTGTAATTTTTGGCGTCAATCAATTAGAGACACCACTAAAAAATCGCACGTTCAAAATTAAAACAATTTAAGTGTTTCATACTCTCTCCAAATCGCTTCAAAAATGGACAATTCTTTGAGAAAGTCTCCAAATTTCGCATTTATTCCCTCTTTTCGCCTTTCAAAAAAAATGGCACGTCTCTTGCAATACTCCCCAATAAAGAAACTCAAAACTCAACCCAAGGAGATCACCATGAAAACAACAACTCTTAGCCCTCTTTCTCAAGCGGTAGCTACCTTCTTTAACGAGCCCTTCACAGCCTACGCTCACACGTCTCACGATGCGGTTCACCAACCTCGCGTCGATGTGATTCAGGCCAAAAACTTTGCTCGACTTGAATTTGAACTTCCTGGAATTCAACGCGAAAACATCAACATTGAAGTTCAAGACAAGGTTCTCATTGTCAGTGCTGAGCGGGCAAAAGCCGAACTCAAAGAAGACGAGCAATTTTATCTAAGAGAGTGCCGCAAAGGTAAATTCGAACGTCAATTTCGCCTCGGAGAGCACCTTGACACTGAAAAGGTTGACGCTCAATTCGAAAATGGAGTGCTCATCGTAACCGTAGGAAAAAGAGAGGAGTCACTTCCTAAAAAAATCGAGATCAAATAAATTTTTTTTCAGAGCACAAGACAAGAGGCGCACATTATTGCGCCTCTTGTTGCATCTCCATTGAAGGCGCATCCTCGCCCTCTGCTCCTATTTCTATATTTGCTCCTAACCCGGAGACCCCTATGACTATTATCGTACCCGATGACTACCATCTGCGTTCGGCCCTCGAAGCCGAAAAAGTCGCCTGCATTGCCCGCGGTGATGCCGAGCGCCAGGATATTCGCCCTTTGCGCATTGGGGTTCTCAATATCATGCCTAATCTCGAGGCTTATGAGTTTAATCTACTCAACCCTCTAGGTCGCTCGATTCTGCAAATTGAGCCCATCTGGATTCGCCTAGAATCTCATTCCTATCGCAGTTCAAATCAAGATCACCTCGCCCAATATTACATCAGTTACAAAGAAGCAATGGCCGAAAAAGCCCTTGATGGCCTAATTGTCACTGGGGCCCCTGTGGGTCGCATTCCCTTTGAAAAAGTGAATTATTGGGACGAAATCACTGAAATTTTTAGCCACGCTCGCCAAAATGTCGTCAGCACCCTAGGCATC
>JBNKYI010000157.1:0-1759 GCA_050300815.1 Fibrobacterales bacterium | reverse complement strand
ATTTTTTAGGGATTGAGCGCAGTTTTTATGAGACAAAACTTTTTGGGGTCTACCGTTCTAGAGTGATTGATCGTAAGCATCACATCTTAGGCCATATGGATGATGCCTTTGATTGTCCGCAGAGTCGATTCAGTCGCATTAGCGACGACGTTTTGCTCGCCAAAGAAAAAGAGGGGCTCGTTAGGCTTCTCGCCTATGAAGAAAAGTCGGGGTATTTCATCTTTGAAACCACCGATAACCGCTTTCTTTTTCACCTCGGCCACCCCGAATACAACTGTGGACGCTTAGTCGACGAAGCCACCCGAGACCAAGAACAGCAAATTCCCTTTACCGCTCCTCCCGAAAATTTTGACATCAATAGCCCTGTAAACTCTTGGCGTTCTAATCGCAATGAATTCTTCAGGGCTTGGCTTAAGCACCTCTACTTAGAAAATGATTTTTAAGCTCTAAAAGATGTCGCTAAAAAAGCGATCTTGTATCCTTGATCGCTTTGGGATCTGCTCATTTAAGTGCCCTGACAAAGGAACTAGTCACAGTCTGGGTCTTTAAAATTAACGCATTCGTTATTGCAATATCCATCATTCAGCACTTCGTCTAATTTACAGATAGAGATATAATTGACGCCATAGAGATTACTGATTTCAATGTTTAGTTCTCGACAAGGATCAATTGAATTTAAAGCATCATCCAGCGACCCGCACTGTGATTCATTAAGCGGGGCTGGTCGTATGCGCTCACAACTCTTCGAACCATAGATCCACACGTCATGCTCATTTAATTGCGCATCATAATAGTGTCTTAACGTCAATTTTTCAGGCAATGTATAAACCTCTAGGGTCGAACAACTGATCTGTTTCGAATTCTCGCCATAGGAGCGGCCCTCTGCCCAGCAGTCATAAGTGAGGTTCATGTCGTTAATAATTTTGTCAGAAGCGATGGTCATTGTCGACTTGTTGCTCTCCCCATCCACTGTTGTCCATTTGCCATAAAACTCAGGGCCCCCTGTGTATTCACGCCAACCCCACACTAAGCTATCTCCCTGGTGCACATATTTTACCGTATCCAGCGTATTGAGTTCCCATGTATAAGACGCGTCATCGCTTTCTGGATCTTCTTTGTAAGCACAAGAATACCCGGGATTCTGCAGAATAGCAATGCCCTCTTCTTCGTTAAGCTCTAACAAATTGACCTCACTGATCAGATGCAAAGAACGGGTCTCGCCATCAACAACTTCTTGAGATACAATCGTTACCCCTTTCATAGCAGAGACATCAATCTGCCCACCACTCGAACTTCCGCCATCGGTAAAACACCCTACGAAACTCAAGGGGAATAGAAAAAATAAGGCTTTTAACTGTGTTTTCATTGCACTGCTCCTCTGTTTAACACACGGAGCAAAAGATATTTTTTTTGAAATTTTAAGAGGTTATTTTTTAAGACACCTCTAAAAAACACTTTCCATCCACTTAAAAGCCTCAAGCGAAACTTCGTTGAGAATGGCTTCAGGCAAACTAAACCCTTCTAAAATTTCGTGGATTTTCTTCGTGTCTTGTTGCTCCATTGCTTTCATCAATTCTAGCATGGTTCCGATCTTTCCCTCACCTTGAAGTACCGCTGCGCTGATTTCTTGATCATCATTGGCCGAAGCAACTTGATTCTCCGCGTTGTACAGTTGCAAATCAGCTTTTGGTGTTGATCTGTGCCGTGTTGGCGCCCCACTGTTTGGTGTTGTTTCTTCATTGTTTTCTGCTGAATCTTC
>JBNKYI010000156.1:0-6292 GCA_050300815.1 Fibrobacterales bacterium | reverse complement strand
AGATTATTGACCACGCCGTTTTTCGAGTCACGCGCAACTCTGATATGGGCGTCGATGAAGAACGAGATGAAGACTTTCTCGACGCGATGCAAGAGGTGATTGACGAGCGAGATTTCAGCACTCCAGTCAGACTCTCAGTCAGCGCGGGTAAATCTGCGATTACCAAGCTTTTGATGAAAGCCATGAACCTTTCTAAAACACATACTTATGAAGTTGATGGCCCCCTTGATCTCAAACCCTTTATGGACTTATGCTTTCTCGATGGCCTTGATCACCTCAAAGTCGAAGACTGGTCACCCGTCTCTCATCCCGAAATCCCCGATGATACTCCTCTTTGGGAGACTCTCAGTGAAAAAGACATTTTAATTCACAATCCCTATCAGTCGTTTAACCCCATTATACGTCTGGTAGAAGATGCTGCTAATGATTCTAAAACCTTAGCAATCAAAATCACATTGTACCGCACGAGTGGAAAGTCTCCTATCGTGCAAGCCTTAATTAAAGCCGCCAAAAAGGGCATTCAAGTCACCGTGCTTGTCGAACTCAAAGCCCGCTTCGACGAAGAACAAAACATTCAATGGGCCAAAATTCTCGAAAAAGCAGGAGCCATTGTCGTCTACGGAGTTGCGCATCTTAAGGTACATAGCAAAGCCTTACTCGTCATTCGCAAAGAAGAGCTCGGCGTTAAACGTTATTTTCACTTGGGCACAGGCAATTACAATGAAAAGACCGCAAATCTTTACACAGACATGTCTTTGCTCAGTTCGAATGAGTCTATCGCCTTTGACCTCAGTCTATTCTTTAATACTCTAACGGGCTACACCTCATTGCCCCACTACGATCACCTCTACATGGCTCCTCTCGGAATCAAATCCAAATTGATCAGCCTCATTCAGCGAGAAGCAGAAAGAGCTCAAACCGGAACTGGGGGAACGATTTACGCCAAAATGAATTCTCTGGCAGACCCCGAAGTCATTGAGGCCCTTTACAAGGCTTCACAAGTCGGAGTAAAAATCAACTTAAACGTGCGAGGGATTTGTATGCTCGTGCCTGGCGTTGCCGGTTTAAGTGAAAACATCAATGTGGTTAGTATTATCGACCGCTATCTTGAGCACACTCGAATGTTTTGCTTTTTTAACGGAGGCAACCACGAAATTTATCTCAGCAGTGCAGACTGGATGCCTCGCAATCTCGACAAGCGCATTGAACTTTTTTTTCCTATCGAAGACCGTCGCCTAAAAAAAGAAATCATGAACGCCTTCAAGATTTACTTTAGCGACAATACCCAATCTTATCAACTTTTAACCGATGGAAGTTGGAAGCGCAAAGGACCCAACGGGCGCCGAAGAGTCAGAGCCCAAGAGGTTTTCTACAACGAAGCACAAAAAAATCAAAAGCACAAGCAAGGGGCTAATGTTGAAATTAAGCCTCGCCGCAAATCGTCTAAGAAATGATCTCACTTTCTTTTGAATAACCCATATTTTTAGTGTATAATCGTTCCGTCAACCGCCAATTTATTGGGTTAAACAAAGGAGACCGGGATGAGAATACCAGGAATAAACGATCCCAATTGGAAAAACATCATACAGAATAAAGCATCTTATTCTCTCGAATCTTTGGCAACCAAGGTCATTCTCGGTCGAATGAATTTGACGTGTCAAAATAATTCTTCACCTGAAGTCATGCAAAACTGCATTTCTGAATTGCGCTCATTCTTTGAGTCAAATGCTCATTTACAAAAGGTTCAAAATGATATAAAAACAATATTTGGTGAAGGAGTTCTGTAATGAAACAAGCAATGTTTGATCTAGCCACCGTGCAGAAAAAAATTGAAAATGGTGAAAAACTTATTTTGGCAGGGGATGAAGAATTGCTTCGCCAATTGCCTGATGGTGCTTGGATTGCAGGAACCATACCTTATTTCATGAGTGAAAAAGGTGGGAGCTTTACCAAGAATGAAATTTATGTCACCGAATTGACCAACGATATTCTCAGTGCTCAAACCAAATCATACAGCATTGAAACACTCCCTCAGATTTATTTAGACGCTCCCAAAAATGGTTTCAGCGTGATCATTCTTCCCGCATTCAGCGAGATACACAAGTTCTTTGCCCTCAAGTCGCCTTCTTTTGAAAAATTCGCCAACTCTCCCCTTATCGGTTGGGTGTCTGGCATATCGCTAGACGATTTGGGAAAAGCGACACCTAAGACGTTTAAAGGCATTCAAACTCACGAGAATGAAGCTGTGGTTTTTCACGTTGAGCTTCCACCCAATAAAGTGGCCGACATTCAACTCGTCAACATTTTTGACCAAGGCAACGGAGACACAATCAAATTTCCCGAAGACGGTTTCAGTGCACAAGAGGCAATCGTTAATGGTGAAAGAGTCAACTTTGCAACCTATATTGAACAAAATCAGATTGATATAAAGTTGCCTCTGGTAGCCGATGTGTATGGCGCCCACATCAACACAAGCTTTCAAAATGTCGATACGGATGCGAAGCGAGTCGACTTTTACGCTCCTGTTTTTTCTGGAATTGAATACAAGATTGCGTCCCCCGTTGCAAATTACATTAGCGAGTTCACTTCGACAGTGCCAGCAAGTCTAGGGGAGTCTATCTTTTTCTCTTGCAATTGCATCTTGAATTATCTCTACGCCGACTTAGAAGGCAAAAAGCTCAATGATATCACCGGGCCCATTACCTTTGGAGAGGTCGCTTATCAATTGCTTAATCAGACAATGACTTATCTCGTCATCGAAGATCTAAACTGATCGAGATCATTCAAACCGATTCAACACAAGCGGGCTCATCTACCGATGAGCCCGCTTTCCATTCAGAGAGATCCTAAACTGGCTTAATTAATAATCAGAATCCTCTTCTTGGTCTTTTTTACTCACCACAAAGACCACTTTTTCGGCCTCTTCATGTTTCTTTTCAACCTGGGTTGAAATTTCTTGTTTATCAGCAGATTTTGAGTCTTTATCACTGGCCATAGAAGGAACAGCCATCAGCAAAAAAGCGAAGACTAAAGTGTAAGGTTTCATTTGAGTTTACCTCAGATTCAGTTGTTGTTTCTGCGAAATTATCAAAAGAAAAAGCCTCCCCGAGAGGAAGCTTTAATTTCTAATAGCATCTAACACAATCGAAACATAAATGAAACTCAGGCGTAGACTTTGCGAAATAATCGCCTAGAGTTTTTCAAATTCTCTCAATTTCTCAAGAATTAAAACTTATAGTTCAAATCGAGTTGGCTAAGACTGCGGCCCGATTTTTTCTTGTCTATCGTTTGAGTTAAAAACTGCGTGGCGACAATAGAAACTTCATCGCTCACTTGATACTTGAAATTGACTTCAAATCCCTGACCCTGGGTTCCACCACCGTTAAAATCAGAGTCGGCAAAAGCGCCAAGCACAGATTCGGATTCGAGTTGACGATAAGAAACCGAACCCTGCCAAGTATTTTCCGCTTTGGCTTTGCCTACGGTTAATCCCACATAGAAGGCGGTGTTTTCTTTGCTCACGTCTAGATTTTGTGCATAAGCACCAGCCAGCTCAAAAGGGATTCCCGCCAACTTCATTTTGCAGGCCAAACCAAAGTCGAGCAAATTAAAGTCATTCGCATAGGTGTCACCCAAAGCTTTATTACCCGCATTTTCACCCGCCACAAATGCTTGAGCCTGAATATTGTGGTAATCGGTGTAAGCCGCGGTCAATGTGTATGAATAATCCGCTTTGTCATGTGTAAAAACCACCTGACTGGCGTGAATCCAAGTTTCATCATCTTTTGAGCGCTCTTGCAACCAATAAGCGCCCGAGCTAAGAGTCAACTTGGCTTTGTCGCCAAAGCTTAATGCGGCATTCGCACCTTCAGGGTTTAAATCGCCATCCCATAACAATTCATTCTTTTGAACCTTGGTTAGTGGATTTTTGAATTTACCCATTTTCACATCGAGCCAGCTGTTTTGAAAATTGATATAAATTAGGTTCAACCCAAAATTAGCGGTACTAAAGTCATCACCCAAGGTCATGTTATTAGAAACTGGATCCGAAGAGCCTGTCGCCAACTCAAGGCCTGCAGCCCAACCATCACCCTTAGTCGCCTCAAGACCTAACTTCGCTTTCACTCTTTGGCGATAGCGCTTGTTGCTATCTCCTTGTTTGGCTGTCAGTTCATTGCGATATCTCATATCGCCATTCCACTCAATCACAAGAGGTTCAGCTGTTGCAACGAGAGTAAGGCCCAAAGTCATCACTACAAATAATTTATTCATCATTAAATTCCTTTAAATTATCCAATATGAGGCAAGGTAAAAGCCAAAATAACAGACACAATCAAGCCAATCGCTGCTTTGCCCAAATCTGTCGCAATGTATTTTGTCGCCGTTTTCATTGATTCATGGCGCAGGCGCACCGTCAATGCAATCTCACGACCCGCTAACACGCCGAGAAATACCCAAGTTGTACTCATTGGAATTTTTGAAACTTCTTTGAAAATGAAAAGCACCAACGCATACACAAAGTCAATCATCGTAGCCGTTCTAATTTCACTGGTATTGGTTTTATTCGTAACAATGCGTTGAATCTTGCCACCTTTGGTTGCGAAAATGAAGGCTTGCAGAGCCAACATTAAAACGACAGCTAAGAGAAAATGTGTAATGTCGAGTTTGCGGGGCAAATAAACAAAGATGTTTGCCAAATCGTGCATCAACCACTGACTCCACAAAAACCCCGTTGATAGAGCCTGCATCGTTAACCAATAGCGACGTTGTTTAGGCTTGATCTCGTTATTGAGAAAGCGCTTTTCGAGGGCGTGAGTAATGAAGTAAACCATTGCATAAGAAGCGGCAAATGCCACGATGTAACCAAATATCGATTTGGTGAGCATTTTGTTCAGCGATCCAGGAGAGAAAAAAGTCAATACTAAAAAGGTCGTACTGACAGGAAAGCCCAATCGAGTCAATATCAACAGCGCTAAGGGCGGCAACAAATAGACCCAAGTGATGGTCTGTTCGGGAATTTTGCTCAGGCGACCATACGAAACATCCCCCGAACCCTGAATCCATCCGATGGTCAAAATAAGGAAAAGAATTCCCCCTGTAAAAAGCCAAAGTTGCCACCAAGGGCGCTTGTCATTTGAGCTCAGAAAAGTTCCGAGCGTTTGTATCGAGTCATTGGCCACAATCGAATAGGCCGCAAAAATAAAACCGATGTAAGGGATTAATTCCGCCATTTTTTCTCCGTTTTAAGATGATTGCTTCTGCTTTATTTCTTTGATGCTTCAACCATGTTTCATTTGTGTTCATATTTAGAAACAGGGGCGGGGTGATTTGTTAGCAATGTGTTAGGATTTCAATAGGGAATGATTAGAAACGGCTGGCACGTGGCTGCCACGTGCCAGCCGTTTTTAGACGCAAAGTGAACGTGTGATCAACACACCAATATCAAAATTAAAGACTTACAAGGCTAAAAGACTAAGACTTAGGGATACCTAATTTTTTAACGAGAAAACCCCCTAAGCCTTCGCCCGATTTTTTTAAAGCCCTCTCAACCACTCTTCCTTCTTTAGCGGGGGTATAGAGTGTCTGCAAATGGGTTTGTTGACGGATAAACCAATGGCGAAGGACTTTTTTGTAGGGCCCAGGCTGACGAGAGTTCACATACAAAACCTGCAATGGACCCGCGAAGATCTCATCTGCACCATCGCCCACTCGCAAAGAACAAAAGCCATCCTGCAAAATCCAATCGAGGTCTTCGTCAGCCCACTGATTGATTTTAAAATCAAACTCCCAAACCTTCATCCCCTCGGGGCTGCGCCATGCAATTTCGCCTCGCAAATCATCAGTTAAATGCGCAACAAGATCTTTAAAGACCTTGACCTGCTTAGAGGCCCCCACATTTGCCCTAATCGAAAGCGCTTGAGTTTGCTCATTGAGCATCACAAAAAATCCCTCAACGATATCTACTTCACCCTCAACCAGCAATCCAGCAATTAATTCAAAGTCTTTTTTCATAGGTCAAATTTAAAATAAGCGAGAGAAGCACCAATATCTTTTTACTTTTTGTGACGAGAGAGGTGAACTCACGTTTTCCGAGGTTTAAAATGTCTATACAAGATAAGCTCAAAGAATTGCTCGAGGAAATTGGTCAGATCACCAGAGAATTCAAATTATTGACCCAAGTGATTGACAAAGCAGGACGTCAGCGTATGATATCCCAAAAGGTCATGAAGCTTTTTTTGATGCAACAAAACAAAAAAGGATTGCATCTCGAAATTGGCACTGAATTACAAGA
>JBNKYI010000155.1:0-6297 GCA_050300815.1 Fibrobacterales bacterium | reverse complement strand
CAATACTCCCCAAATTCCCGTTTTATATGACGCCATCGCCCACTTTATTCCTTCTCAAGCCAACTTGCTCGAATTATTCAGCGGCACGGGCAGTATAGGAATTTGGTTAGCGGCAAAGTGTCAAAGTGTTTTTGGAATAGAAATCAACAGACATTCCGTCCTCGCTGCCCAACGCGCAGTGGCCCGAAATGGCTTTTCTAATATCCGTTATCAATGCGGAGACGCCTTTGAAATTTTGCGCAACACTCCTCGAGGGCGCTTTGATTGTCTCGTCGTCGATCCTCCTCGCAAAGGTCTAGGAAAATCTCTTGTGGAGTTTCTTAATGAATCTCCTTTTCCTCATTTCGTCTATGTCAGCTGCAATCCCAAGTCGCTCAAAGAAGATCTGATTGCTCTCGAAAAAAGTTATAAGGTCATTCAAATACAGCCCGTCGACATGTTTCCTTTCACAGATCATCTCGAATCTGTCGTTTTATTAAAAAGTCTTTAAATCCCCTAAATCTTTCATTGTGAACGAGTCGGAACTATATTATTATCAGTTAAAATCCGACTCACCCCCTAGGAGCTGCTGTGAATTTTAAGAAAAAGGTACTTCTCTCTAGTGTTCTCTTCTCTGGCGCATTGTCTGCGTACGTCATTCAAAAAGGAGACACTTTATGGGACCTGTCTGAAACTTTTTTACAAGACCCCTTCCGCTGGTCTGACATTTGGCGGGTCAATCCCCAAATCGAAGATCCCCACTGGATCTACCCTGGAAATGAAATTGCTTTACCTGGCGAAAAGAAAGAAAGCTTAGACGGGTTTGAGGCACCAGCTTCAACGCCCGACTCTGTTGAGACAAACGCCCCAATGCCCAAAGGCAACACTTTTGACGACAAATTGGGCGATTTGAAACGCCCCTATAACAAAAAGCCTTTTCAAAATATTTCTGAAGGGCGCGAATTGTTGAATCGCCAAGACTCTCTTAAGTCTATCAACTACGATTTCATTCTCCAAGCCCCTCGCTTAGTGATTCCCGCCACCGACTTGAGGCTTTTTCCTGAAGAATACCTCATCAGCGAATCAAGTTCAGCTCATGCCAGCAGTATTTTACAAGAAACAGATGTCATGCGTATCGAAGGGGGGGCGAAAGATGGGCTTGCTAAAGGTGACATTCTCGAAATATTTAAACGACGCGGTGAAAATATCATGACACATAAGGGCCTATCAGACGACTACCTCGCCGCCCACTATGTCGTAGGCTATGCAGTAGTCACCGATGTTGCCGAAGAGTTTGCTCGAATTCGCATCGAACTCCTTTACAACCATGCTAAACCCCAAGACGTGCGCGCGCGACGTTTAGAAAAACGTCAAAATGTGACCATTGATACCTATCAAAAAGTCACATCCATCGATTATGCTGCAATGTCCAGAGTCCTTTACCGCTTTCGCGACATGACTTACACAGGTATTTACGAATACATTGCGGTCGAAAAAAACAAATACCAAGACATGAACACTGGAGATGTCGTGGCGATCTGGGAAGGTGGACTTGAACTTGGAAAAGACCTGCCTCCTCAATTGTTAGGAACAGGAATCGTTGTCTATGCCGATGATAACGGTTATACCGTCTTAATCAAAGAACAAAAAGAAGCAGGTAAACGCATTGCCGTCGAAGACATGGTTTCTCTGACCTATAAATCCATCTAGTTTTGTGCAAATAAATTTCAAACACACAACAAGGGACGCACATCTTGCGTCCCTTGTTGTTAGGTAAAAATGTAAACTAGACTAATCAAACTCTATTTTAGGGCACTCCTAAAAATTGCATTGTCCGTCGACAATTTTAGGATGAATGAATTTTTAGAGGTGTCCTTTAGAAAGTACATACAAAGGAATTTGTAGATTTCACTCATGCTGCGCCAGTCCTTTAAACGATTTTACCTCATTTTGGGGGCCGTGACTCTACCTACCTTGGTACTGGCTTTTCTCTCATACACAAGTATTCAAGAATCAATTGAATTCTCAGAAGAGCGCTACCTCAACGAATTGACTTCTAACGAACAACTCCTCATTGAACGATATGAACAGATTGAGGCCAAATGGATTCAAAATACCTTAGCCTATACTTCTTATTACCGCGACTGGTATTTTAACCCTGCACTGTGGGGGCAAAATCCCCCGCCCGTACCTCCCACTGGCTTCAAGCACCTCGTAATGACTCACGGCTCGCGCATTCTTTACCCTCACCTCGCCGAATCAAATGATTTGCCCAGTTACTTAAATGTTATGGACAAAATAGAGCGTAGCTTTTACCTCAATGAAATTGAAGGACGTTCTAGTCAAACTCAGTTGAATCAGAGGATTGAGCGCATGCGAGCTCCTAACCTAACGACTCTAGATTTACTGATTAATCATTTGGGAATCATTCGCTCTCTAAGAATTTTGGGACAAAACCAAAGGGCTTTACAACACATTCGTCTTCTTAATGCAGAGTTGAACTGGTCTGCCGATCCCCTTGAGCTTAGAGGATGGGTATGGCTTGAAGAATTCGAGATCTACCGAAACACGAATTCCATTGGAAGCCTGCGAGAATTTACTCAAAAGGTGGTGCGACAAGTGCAGAACCAAAACCGACAGCTCGATCCACGGCAATTGTTCGCACTAAAAAAAATATTGAGCCATACCTTAAGTCTAGAATCCCTTTCACAAAGAGAAAGAACTTATCTCTACAATATTTTCGAACATCTCAACCTCATTGAAATTGATTATACCGAGGCTCAAGAACTAAATCGCGACGTTCTTTTTAACTTGCAGATGGCCCATCCTTCTAACAAGGCACATCTATCGCTCAATAACGAGCAACTCTACCTTTTTCTCCCTCTCACACTTTCCTCCCCTCCCATTGTTGGAATTAGCATTTTTGACCCTAATCAAGTCAATGTCCTTTTCAAACAATCACTCATAGGCAACCGCTCTTCTTTGCAAAGCGTTCCTTTTATTTTAGAAGGCAAAAATCATCTATCGATAAATAACATCGCCGACACACTCCTCATTCCTTATAAGAACATCAAGCTGAGTGCAAGTAGTCCTTATTCTAATCTCGTCCTCTTTCGTATTCCTCAAGATCAAATTGAAGGACAGGCCGTTAAAAGAGCTAAAATTCTCTATCTCTTAATTCTATTCAGTTTTTGCGCCATCCTCTACACTGCCTTTATTGGAGTGCGAATTCTCAGAAAAGATCGCAATTTATTTTTTATGAAAAGCAACTTTCTATCCTCAGTCACTCACGAACTAAAAACGCCCTTGACGAGTATTAAAATGTTCGCCGAAATGATGGAAAAAGGAAGGGTTCAACAAATTGAAAAAGTTCAAGAACTCAGTGGTCTTATCAATAAAGAGTCTGATCGTTTAAACCTACTTATCTCAGACATTCTAAATTACAATCGCCTAGAGCAAGGTGAAAAAATTTTACAAAAAGAAGATATCTCTCTCAAAGACATTTCTCTCGATTTAATTGAACGACTCACTCCTATAGCCGATAGAAAGCAGATTTCTATTCATTTCGCAGGAGATGACACTTGCCCCATCAACGCCGATGCCCGAAGTATTGACAGTATGTTGCAAAATTTGATTGAAAATGCGATCAAATACTCACCTGAAAAAAGTGAAATTTTTATCGAACTAAAAACCATTGATCATCGCTATTACTGGTCTGTAGAAGATCAAGGTCAAGGCATCGCCAAAAAAGAGCAACACAAAATATTCAACACCTTTTATCGAGTCGGAGATGAGCTCACTCGCAAAACAAAGGGAAGTGGAATCGGACTGGCCATTGTAAAAAAAGTGGCCGATTTACATCAAGCCGAGGTTAAAGTCAGCAGTACCTTAGGCGAAGGCAGCAAATTCACCGTGATATTTAAAGGACCCAAACATGTCAAAAATCCTAATTGTTGAAGATGAAGAGTCTATTCTGCAGGGTCTTAGGCTTAACATGGAAATTGAAGGGTATGAAGTTGAATTCGCCACTGATGGAGAAATGGCCCTTAAAGTTTTCGAAGACTTTAAGCCTGATCTTATTTTACTCGACCTTATGATTCCAGGCTACTCAGGTTTTGAAGTTTGCCGTATTGTGCGTAAAAAAGATCCCTTTGTCTATATCATCATGTTGACCGCCAAAAGCGATGAGCCTAGCAAAGTTACTGGTTTAGAAATGGGGGCTGATGATTACGTCACTAAACCTTTCAGCATATTAGAGCTTTTAGCTAGGGTCAAAGCGGGCCTGCGCCGCAAGGTTCCCCTTAAGCTAGCTGTTAACGAATCGCACATTCTTGAATTTGGAGAATTTCACTTTGACTTCAAAAAATATCATGTCACGCAAAAGGGATGTCTCGTTGAATTTTCAAGTCGCGAACTTCAACTTATGCAATACTTTGCTCAAAAAAAAGGCGAAGTCATACTCCGTGAAGAGCTTCTCGAAAAAATCTGGGGATACACACCTGAAAACATGCCCACAACTCGCACCATCGACAACCACATTGTGAAGCTTAGGCAAAAAATTGAAGCCGACCCCTCCAATCCTCAATTTCTAATCTCCATCAGAGGAATAGGTTATAAACTCGATGTTTAAAAATTTATTTTTCTCTTCTCTCTTTTTTCTGAGTTTCTTCTGGCGTTCTACCTACAGTCAGGCTCTCTTTGAATATGAACAAGGCCAAAATGTCGACTCTCTCACTCAGCAAGATTTAGCACAACTCCCTCATTGGTTAATTAATGACTCTCTTCTCAACCAATGGATCTCTCATCATCCCCCACTCGTTCGATCAAAAATTTTTCTCGCGCAAACGCCCCAAAAGGTTTTGTTTAACCAAAAAGAAGCCCTGCTGCAATACGTCGACGGAACCGTTGTTAGAACCCGCTTTTTTCCTGATATTCAGTTTCAAAATCTATTTCGCTTTCCCGATCGAATCATACAAATCTGGTTCAAAAACCAACTGCTGATCAGCGACAGCTCAAAAAGCCGGATTCAATGGCTCAATATCGAGTCTGGAGCCATTTCTTATCAAAATGACTTATCAGCCCCAATCCAACAACTGAAAATCTACCAAGATCGACACGTCTTACTCTCCACTCAAGAAGCGGTATACGCCTTTAACGAAAAGGGATTTGAATGGTCAATCCCCAAAGATCTCCACCCTGGATGCGAATGGAAGTTCGAGCAAGAATCTGTTTACTTGATAAACTGCCTAGATGGCAACTTGCGCAAGCTCGACCTGTGGATGGGCAAACCTCAAATTCTTTTTGGATGGCCTGAAAAAATCAATCAGTTACTTCCTTATGGAGAGGGTTACTTTGTCTATGCCAAAGATCTCTTATTTTATCTCGACCACAATGGCAACCAAATGGGGCAAGTCTCTGTTAAAAATCGGGGAGAACTCGAAATCGTGGCCGGACAGCTTGTTTTTAAAGACTTGCAACGCATTCGCATTTTGCACCAAAGTTCTAAAAAAATGGATTGGGCATCACCTAATCTTCAGTTTGTCGAAACAAATAATGAGCCACTGGTCTATGATCTCAATGGGTACTTGAGAAAGCTCGATTTGAATTTCAATAGTCTGTGGGATTTTCACGGAGGACATGCACCCATTCACCCTCCGGTCATCATCGATTCTGTCATTGTAGTTATTGACCGGCTCCCTTCAATCACTCTTTTAAACCTCAATCCCCCTCTCAATCATCTCTCTCGAGATCCTATCGTGAAATTTTTATACCAATGTTTAAAACGCGACACCTTTAGTGATGAGTGCAAAGACAAAAGAGACAGTTTAATGTATCTAGAGCCTGGTCAAGTGATCTTGAGCCTTCTCGAGTTAAAAAAAAGTGTGGATTCAAATCAAAAAGAAAAATTGCCTCAAATTCTTTACGAGATTTTGCAGCGTAAAAAAATGCGTTCTTGGCCTATTAATTACGCCCTCGAAACATTAAAATCCGAATATCAAATTGAATGGATCAAGTACTTTAGCGCCTTCAATCAGACTCAAATCAAACTTCCTTCTGAACAAGTTGACGAGTTTTTATCCATTAATCAAAAAGACAACTCGATCAAACGAATATCAGCTCCCTCGGGTAAGGTAAAAAACAATTACACCTATCCAGACCATTGGAGATTTAGAGGTGTTTTCAGCAAAGGAATCTGGTTTATGGTTGTCACAAATGGCGACAGGCGGATGCTGGAAGCCGGGAGATTCAGCAGCAGATGTATCATTGTACTGTTACCGCTGAAAGTCGCTTTGACCACATTACAAGGGATCACGGCTT
>JBNKYI010000154.1:0-6319 GCA_050300815.1 Fibrobacterales bacterium | reverse complement strand
TTCTGTATCTCTTAAATAAAAATATCGCTGAAAACTGCGCCGAAAAGCCCACGGTAAAACTGTGGGCTTTTACGGCTTTTCCTTTTTCATCCAAGGGGCCAAGATGAACAAAATCGAACGGAGAAATTACTCGAAAAGCAAGTTTCAGTTGGATATTCCACTTCTTCTCGAAGTGCAGCTGGATTCTTTTCATAGCTTCATCCAAAAGGGTGTTGCTAAAAAAGAGAGAAAGAAGCATGGCTTAGAGGCCATCTTTCAAGAGATTTTCCCAATTACTGACGTCAAAGGTATCTATTCACTTGATTATGAAGGATACAGTTTTGGCGTTCCCAAATATTCAATTAAAGAGTGTCGCCAAAGAGGACTAACTTATTCTGTTCCTTTGAGAGCGAACTTAAGTCTTTACGTTTACGATCAAGAAAACGAAGACCCTAAGAAATTTAAAGAGAAGATCACGAATGATGTGTTCATTTGTGAACTTCCTATCATGACCGATACCGGTACATTCATCATTAACGGCGCTGAACGCGTTGTGGTTTCTCAATTGCATCGCTCGCCTGGTGTGAGCTTTGACGAAGAGTACCATCCTACTGGTAAGAAATTGTTCAAGTCGAGAATCATCCCAGCTAAAGGATCGTGGGTTGAGTTCTTGATTGATAATAACGATGTTCTCTACATCAACATTGACCGTCGCAAAAAAATTCCTGCAACGATTTTGTTGCGCGCCCTAGGATATTCGACCAATGAAGATATTTTAAACCTCTTTTATAAAAAAGAGAAATTGTCGATTCAGTCTGACGAAGTGGAATTGCTCGAAGATCGAGTATTGGCGAAAGACTGTATTGACACAGAAACGGGTGAAGTCATCGCCGAGGCTAACTCGGTGCTCGATTTGGCTGTATTAAACAAGTTGTTAGATGCGGGAATTCACGAGGTTGAAGTCTTGACTGAAGAATCTCTTGATAATCGTTTGATTCACAACACCGTTGAAATGGATCCCACGGTCAATGAAGAAGAGGCTCTCTATCGAATCTATACATTGGTTCGTCCAGGCGACCCACCAAATGCAGCAACTGCTCGCGCATTGTTTGAAAAAATGTTCTTTGATGACAAACGTTATGATCTCGGAGAAGTAGGACGTTACCGTTTGAACAGCCGCTTAGATATCAACGTAGATCTTGAAACGTTGACGATGACCAAAGAAGATTTTGAAGCGATTATCAAATACATGGTTTCTCTTTTTGAAGGTAAAGGGATCCTTGACGATATTGACCATTTAGGCAACCGTCGCGCTCGTGCGGTAGGTGAGCTACTTGGCAATCAGTTTGCCCTAGGCTTAACTCGCATGGCTCGTGCAATCAAAGAAAGACTTTCTTTGCGCGATCAAGAAGAAATCACTCCTCAAGACTTAGTGAATGCGCGTACTGTATCTTCTGTCGTTGCCACTTTCTTTGGCAGTTCACAGCTTTCACAATTCATGGATCAAACCAACCCGCTTTCTGAGTTGACACACAAACGTCGTATGTCTGCGCTGGGCCCTGGTGGTTTAACTCGTGAACGCGCCGGCTTCGAAGTGCGCGACGTACACCATACTCACTACGGTCGTCTTTGTCCTATCGAAACTCCAGAGGGTCCAAACATTGGTTTGATCAACTCACTCGCGACTTATGCGATCGTGAACCCTTTTGGTTTTATTGAAACCCCTTATCGCGTGGTTAAAGAGGGCAAGGTGACTGAAGAAGTCATTTTCTTGACTGCAGACAAAGAAGACGGTTATAAAATTGCTCCTGCCTCAACCGAGGTAACTGCTGACGGGGAATTGGCCAATGACTATGTGATTGTACGCGACCAAGGTGAATTTCCTGTATTGCCCAAATCACAAGTTGAATTGATGGACGTTTCTCCCAAGCAAATCGTTTCGATTGCTGCCGGTTTGATTCCTTTCCTTGAGCACGATGATGCGAACCGCGCTTTGATGGGTTCAAACATGCAACGCCAAGCGGTTCCTTTGTTGCGTTCTGAAGCTCCTGTTGTTGGAACTGGACTCGAAGGACGTGCAGCTTTGGATTCGGGAACTTGTATTCTCGCTCTCAACGCAGGTAAAGTTGTTTTTGTGGACTCAACACGCATAGTGATTGAACCCTTTGCAAAAGAAGCTGTCGATGAAGACGAAATGGAAATCAGACAGGTTGACGAGTATGATTTGCGCAAATTTGAACGCTCAAACCAAGATACCTGCATCAACCAGAAACCGATCGTTGAAGTAGGGATGACGGTTGAAGAGGGACAAGTGATTGCCGACGGAGCTTCGACTCAAGAAGGCGAATTGGCTTTGGGTAAAAATATCCTGATTGGCTTTGTGCCTTGGAATGGATATAACTTTGAAGATGCGATCATCATCTCTGAAGAACTTTCGAAGGCGGATGTTTTCACTTCAATCCATATCGAAGAATATGAGATGGAAGTTCGCGAAACCAAGCGCGGCCCCGAAGAATTGACACGAGAAATTCCCAATGTATCAGAAGATGCGCTTCGCAATCTTGACGAGCGCGGTTTGATTCGCGTAGGTGCCGAGATCGAAGCGGGTGATATCATGGTGGGCAAGGTGACTCCTAAGGGTGAAACCGAGCTTTCTCCTGAAGAACGTTTGTTGCGCGCCATTTTTGGCGAAAAAGCGGGTGACGTTAAAGATTCTTCTCTGAAAGCTCCTCCGGGCATGAAGGGTGTAGTTGTTGAAACTCGCGTGTTCTCACGTAAAGAGCGCGACAAAAAAACAAAAGAAAAAGATAAAGAAAAGATTGAAGCGATCAAGCTCGACATCGGTTCGCAAATCCAAGAAGTGATTGCGTGGCGTGCAGAGCGATTGGTTTCGCTGATGAATAATCAAGATTCAGGCGAAGTGCGCGACGGAATCACGAATGAAATTCTGATTCCGGCGGGCAAAAAACTCAATGATAAGCTCGTTCGCAAAATCAATTTTAGCGAAGTCGATGCCTCTTCTCGTTTTGTTCAAGATGAAGTTCTCAATGAACGCATTGCAAAAATTGTCGAGTCGACAACGCAGAAAATCAAAGATCTCGAAGCGACTCTCGATAAAGAAATTGACAAGGTCGTTCGCGGTGATGAATTGAAACCTGGTGTTTTAAAACTCGTTAAAGTTTATGTTGCTAAAAAACGCAAACTTAGCGTAGGGGATAAAATGGCTGGACGTCACGGTAACAAAGGGGTTATTGCCAAAATTGTTCCCGTAGAAGACATGCCTTTCCGCGCCGACGGAACACCTTTGCAAATTATGTTGAACCCTCTGGGCGTACCTTCGCGTATGAACGTAGGGCAGGTATTAGAAGTTCACTTGGGTTGGGCTGCTAAAGCGCTTGGCATCAAAGTGGCAACTCCAGTATTTGACGGTGCTTCATACGATGATATCGTAGCAGCACTTGATGAAGCGGGCTTGCCTAAATCAGGTAAAACCAAATTGATTGATGGACGCACAGGAGAGTACTTCGATACTCCTGTAACTGTGGGTTACATGTATATCTTAAAATTAGGTCACTTGGTAGACGACAAAATTCACGCCCGTTCGATTGGTCCTTATTCATTGGTTACTCAACAACCTCTTGGCGGTAAGTCACAGTTTGGTGGCCAACGTTTTGGTGAGATGGAAGTTTGGGCCCTTGAAGCTTACGGTGCCGCATACACTTTGCAAGAGTTGCTCACAGTAAAATCGGATGATGTTATGGGACGTTCGAAGATTTATGAATCTATCGTTAAGGGCGAAAATACGCCTGAGCCTGGAATTCCCGAATCGTTTAACGTTCTTATCAAAGAAATTCAAGCTCTCGGTTTGGATATCAAAATCGGAGGAGATCAATAATGGCCGGTAATACGAATGCCAACGAAAATCTCGAAAACAGCGGTGCGATCACCATTCAATTGGCTTCGCCTGATGTGATTCGCTCTTGGTCTTTTGGTGAAGTCACCAAACCCGAGACCATTAACTACCGTTCTTTTAAGCCAGAAAAAGATGGTCTCTTTTGCGAGAGAATTTTTGGACCCGTCAAAAACTGGGAGTGTCACTGCGGCAAGTACAAACGCATCCGCTATCGCGGTGTGGTTTGTGATCGTTGTGGTGTAGAAGTGACTCACTCAAAAGTGCGTCGCGAGCGCATGGGTCATATTGAGCTTGCTGTTCCCATTGTTCACATTTGGTTTTTTAAGTCAATGCCTTCGATGATTGGTATTCTCTTGGGCAAATCCGTAGCTCAGCTTGAGCGCGTGATTTACTATGAGTCATACCTTGTCCTTGATCCAGGTGACACTGAATTAGCTCCTTGGGAATTGATTACCCAAGAAGAGTATGATGATCTTGAAGAAGAAGGTCGTCACTTTGACGCCAAAATGGGTGCCCCTGCAATCAAACAATTGTTGCAAAAGTTAGATCTAGATGAGCTTTCAGAATACCTTCGTCAAAGAGTTTTGACAGAGAACTCTGTGATCAAAAAGAACGATGCACTCAAGCGCCTCAAGGTTGTTGAATCATTTCGCAAGTCGAAAAATCGTCCCGAGTGGATGGTGCTAGACGTGATGCCTGTGATTCCACCAGACCTACGCCCGTTGGTGCCTCTTGAAGGGGGACGCTTTGCGACTTCTGACCTTAACGATCTTTATCGTCGAGTCATTAACCGCAATAACCGTCTTAAAAAATTGATTGATATTAAAGCCCCTGAAGTCATCTTGCGCAACGAAAAACGCATGCTTCAAGAAGCGGTTGACGTGTTGTTTGACAACGGTCGCCGCACCTTCAGTGTTAAAGGCGAAGGCCGCCGCCCATTGAAATCTCTATCAGAGCTTCTCAAAGGTAAACAAGGTCGTTTCCGCCAAAACTTGTTGGGTAAACGCGTTGACTATTCAGGCCGTTCGGTCATCGTTGTTGGTCCTGAAATGAAAATGCACGAGTGCGGTCTTCCTAAGTCGATGGCACTTGAGTTGTACAAACCATTCATCATTCAAAAGCTTGAAGAAGAAGGCTATGTACACACCGTAAAATCGGCGAAGAAATTCGTAGAAAAAGAACGTCCAGAAGTATGGGATATCCTCGAAGAAATCATCGAAGACCATCCGGTAATGCTGAACCGTGCGCCTACTCTTCACAGACTGGGTATTCAAGCTTTCTATCCCAAATTGATCGAAGGCAAAGCGATTCGCTTGCATCCTCTCGTGTGTGCGGCGTTTAACGCTGACTTTGACGGTGACCAAATGGCCGTTCACCTTCCGCTGAGCTTTGAAACTCAGTTGGAGTGTCGAGTGTTGATGATTGCTTCAAACAACATCCTTCACCCTGCTTCGGGACAACCTATTGCAGTGCCTTCGCAGGATATCGTGTTGGGTCTCTATTATTTGACCAAGCCACGTATCAACTTGCAGGCCGATGGCAGCAAATTTGCCAGCAAAGACGAATACATCAAATCTTTGCGCACTTATGCAGACACGGATGAGGTGTTGCGCGATTTGGCACGTAGCCAAGATACATCGCATTTGGCTTATGATAACACCGTATTCAAAAGCTATCGCAAATGGGAAGCAGAAGAAGAAAGCCCGAATCTGGCTTATACAACGCAAAATATTTATTTGAGTAAAGCCATTTTGGTTCGCTTTCCTGCTGAACGCAAAATTTATACCTCCTATGCCATTTTTGATACCGAAGTGAGATTGCTCGACGGCAGCACGAAAGTGATCAAATCGGGTGACAAAATGGAGAACTGTTTTCTCGTCAATGACACCTTGATTGAGACCACTGCAGGCCGTTTAATTCTCAACTCGATCGTTCCTGATGAGATGGGTTATGTGAATGAGACCTTCAGCAAAAAGAACATTTCAAAATCTGTAGATTACCTATATCGCTTGATGGGGAACGGGGCTACCGTTAACTATCTCGATAATTTAAAAGATCTCGGTTTTAAATGGGCGGGTAAATCAGGCTTGTCTTCGGCGATTTGTGATATGATTATTCCTCCTGAGAAATATGAAATCATTCAAAACACCCAAGATAAAGTGGATGAAATCTACGATCTGTATGAAAACGGTATCATTACTGATGGGGAACGTTATAACCAAGTGATTGATGCTTGGTCGTCAACCACGAATGAAATTGCCAACTTGCTGTTTAATCAACTTTCAGGTGACCGCGATGGCTTTAACCCAGTTTACATGATGGCTGACTCAGGTGCTCGTGGTAGCCGTGAGCAAATTAAACAGCTTTCGGGTATGCGGGGTTTGATGCAGAAGCCAACCAAAAAATTGGGTGGGCAAGAGGTTATCG
>JBNKYI010000153.1:0-6328 GCA_050300815.1 Fibrobacterales bacterium | reverse complement strand
GATCTTATGAAAGCAAAGCGCATATTCTCAAAGCGATGGCTCATCCCACCCGATTATTTATCCTCGACATATTAAAAGAAAGTTCTCTCTGCGTCTGCGAGATCAACGCCCGTATTGAAGCAGACGTTTCAACCATTTCAAAGCACTTGACGGTTTTGAAAAATGCGGGGCTCGTCAGTTATCAAAAAAAGGGATTGCAAGTGATTTACTCTTTAGAGGTTTCTTGTCTTCTCGAATCTCTTGATTGCGCAATAAAAAAATCGAACGTCTATGCAAGTGTTTAAACTCATCGCCGACAGGCTCGTTATTGATGTCTTCAGAATGTCGCCAAGCTCTCACTGGGGGGGCAGTTTACATTTTTTTATCGAAGACACACTTAAAATTTTTGTCATGGTCGTCTTCATGATCTATGCCGTAGGCGTTTTACGGGCGGGAATGAATTTAACGAATATACGACAACGAATTGAAAAAATGCCTAAGGTACTCGCCTATCCCCTCTCGGCAATTTTCGGAGCGATTACCCCTTTTTGCAGCTGTTCAAGTATTCCCTTTTTTCTGGGATTTACCCAAGCGGGGATACCTGCGGGGATCACTTTTTCATTTCTGATCACCTCTCCGCTCATCAATGAAGTCGCTCTCATTTTACTCAGCGGAATTTTGGGAATTAAATTCACCCTCATCTACGTGAGCATGGGCTTACTCACAGGAATCATTGGCGGTTTTCTCTTTGATTTACTTAAAGCGGATCACCACCTGCAAGAGTTAACCCTTAAGGTCAAAAAACAAAAAGAATCTAGTGCGCCTTCTACCCCATCGATCTCGCCTTCTTTAAGCTTAAAAGAACGGCATCTATTCGCCCTAAACGAAGTTCGCGACATTCTCAAACGGATTTCAAAATGGATTCTTATCGGTGTGGCTCTAGGGGCCCTGTTACACGGCCTAGTTCCCCAAGAGTGGATTGCTCAAAACCTAGGAAACAAAAGCGGGTGGTCTGTTCCCGGAGCCGTCCTCTTGGGCATTCCTCTTTACAGCAATGCTTCGGGAATGGTTCCCATTGTTGAAACCCTAATGGCCAAGGGGCTCCCTGTCGGCACGGCTATGGCGCTAATGATGTCAACCGTCGGGGCCAGCTTTCCTGAGTTTCTTATGCTTAAACAAGTTGTTAAACCCCGAATACTTGTTTATCTGTTCGTTTATTTTCTCATCTCATTCACCCTATTGGGGTGGCTACTTAACCTCGTATTTTAAAGGAAAACAAAATGAAAAAAATTCAAGTCTTAGGTGGCGGATGCGCTCGCTGCGACGTATTGAGTCAAGAAACAATAAAGGCCGCAGAAAGTCTGGGCCTGTCTTATGAACTCGAAAAAATAACCGACTATGCTGAGATCGCAAAATTTGGAATCATGAGCACCCCGGCCTTAGTCATTGACGGAACCGTTGTGTTTTCAGGGCAAGTTTTGAAATCTGACGAAATCAAAAAATTTTTAGTGCAACTCTAAAATTCAAGAGGAAATTCCATTTTAACTGCTACGGGAATTCCATCTAAGGTCGCGGGCTTAAATTTCCAGTTGGGTAAAACCTTTAGAATTTCTTCTTCAAAACCATAGTCTCCTGGGGTTTCGATAAATTCAACCGAGCCTATATCCACTGCACCTTCTGTGGTGATCAGCGCTCTAAACTTTACAACTCCCCCAACCCCCATTTTAAGGGCCTTTTCAGGATAAGAAGGCGGTGAATTTCTCAGTGCCACAGGGGCTACATCCGTTTCACCTTCTTCATAGGCCAACTGATCCATGGCTCCTTGGCCGCCAACGACGGCTCCACCTGAGCCTCCACCAGGGCCGAGATCCATCACTAGGTGATTTCTAGACATGCTCTTGGGAGCCTGTTTCGGTTGAGATTTAGGAGGTGGCTTTTGCTGTTTAGGAGGGGTCTTGAGCTTTTTAGGAGGCATCTTTTGCGCCGCCTTCGCCAATTCATAGGTCTTTTCTTCAGGGGCTGAGATCCACTCTAATTTCATAAAGTTCGTCACCGGGATCGACAAAAAGATCACCGCTGAAATAACAACCGATGCGAGAAGGGAGGCTATAGGTTTCATTGTTCAGACACCGTTGAAACCGAAACTTTTTTTAAGCCAGACAAATTGCACTCATCAAGCACTGAAACAATAACACCCATGGGGGTCGCTTTATCTGAGGCAAGCACCACAGACTTGTCGGGATCAGACGAGGCTTCTCTCTTTAAGATTCCCGAAAGAATCGCCAAATCGACTTGGCGCTCGTTCACATAAATCGCTCCATCGCGGGTAATCCCAATCAACAGAGGTTCTTTAGCCAGCTGCTTTGATGAGCCCGCTGAAGGTTTTGTGATATCCACACCGGTTTCTTTGGTGAATGTCGTTGTCACGACAAAGAAAATCAAAAGAACAAACACCACGTCGATCATGTTAGTGATGTTGACTTCGACATCTTTATTTTCTCTTTTGCGAATAGATCTCATCATATTTTTAGTCTCGCATTGTAATCTTTATTTCCCAGGTGATTGATCAAACGCTGGGCAGATCTCAATAAATCTTTCTCTAGGTTAACCGAGCGATTCCACAGATAATTGTGCAAAAGCATAAGAGGTAAGGCGGCCAATAATCCATTTTGGGTCGTCACCAGTGCTTCTGCAATACTGTCTGCCATGAGCGCCGGATTTCCGGCACCAAACACCGAAATGGTTTTAAAGGTTCCTACCATACCCGAAACCGTGCCCAACAAGCCGAGCAAAGGAGCGATTGACCCCATAATACCAATCGTCGCTAAGCCTTTTTCAAGTCGAGGTTGATAAAAGCGAAGCTCTTCGTCGAGCACATTCAACATAAACTCTTCGCCTCGCTCGCGCGCTTCATACACCTTAGGCAAAACCTGGCCCAACAAAGATTTACGTTCATTCTTGTTTAGACGATTAATCCAGCGAACCAAGGTCGTGGGATATTTTGTTTTGCGACGCACTTTGCTTTTGCGAATATCAAACTTTTGCAAATCCCACCACAAGCTGATTCCCAAATACCAACCGATAATCGAAGTCGCAAAGATGGGAAAAATAACCCACCCTCCCGCTTCAATAGATTCGAGGATAAAATCAAGCATGCTCAGAACTCAACTCATCAGAGGTTTCTTCTACATCTTCAACATCTACGATTTCGTGTACCCCATACAGATGATTAACCAATCGAGCGGTGTACTTTTCCATATTTGAAACGACTTTTGCCGCTTGGTTATTCACCCAGTTATACATCAACAACAGGGGAATCGCCACGATCAAGCCCCACTTTGTCGACAACAAGGCTTCGGCAATACCGGCCGCCATAATTTTAGGGTCAGAAGTTCCGTGCAGTGTAATCGCCGCAAAAAGGTTAACCATACCCGAAACCGTACCCAACAAACCCATGAGAGGAGCAGCGGCTGCAAAAATGTTAATGGTTCCAATGTTTTTTTCAACGATAGGTGTTTCGTGAAGGATGCGTTCATAGGCAATATTCTCAACTTCTTCGCGAGACTTTCCTTTTTTAGCCGCTTTTAAAACCGCTCTAAAAATATAAGGTACAGATCCATCATGGCGCTTTGCATAGTTGATGGCATCTTGCATTTTGCCATTATCGAGAAAGGTAAATATCTCATTGGTGAATTTTTTGCCGTGACGTCCTCGAGTTGAAAAAACCCGAATCTTATCGCTCAGAATCCAAAGCCCCAAAAAGACCAAGGTTCCCATCCCATAAATCACAAAGCCCGCGCCCTTAAGTTCTTCAATAAGATCTTTCCAAAACGTAGACACAACGGCTGAAGAATAACCTTCTCCGACCGCCTTGCGAAGTTGCACGTCTAGAGGAATGAGCAGAGGTTTGTCTTGTTCTCCGTTAGCGAGTTGAGTCGCTACTGCATTTAATTTTTCGCGTTTTTCAGGGAGAATGGATTCTACCCAATCCCATGCCTGTGAATCAATCCGGCCAGTCTTGGCAAGAATGGCCGCATCTTTTGTTTCTGTTGAGGCGAATCCTTGATAAATTCCGCCCAAAGAGATTTTATAACCCGCCACCATTCCCGCTGAGATTTTATCGTTGCGGCCATCGGCCATTGCTGCAAAACCTTGCATCGGCATGGTGGTTCTCGTGATTTTACGAGCTTCATTATTTTTAAACACTTCGAGTTGTTGAGAAAAAATCTTGGCGATCAAATCAACTGTGGGTTGATAGTTTCGCTCTTGCAAATCAAGCAACAGCTTTTCGGTTTTACTTTTGTGCGCAGTGAGGTCAACGGGAAATGCGGTGACTAAATCTTTGTTGAAATCTGTCAATTTCTCTGTAATCTGAACTCCGAATTCGCGAATTCGGCCTTCGAGTTCTGACACTTCTTTTTCAGCTTCTTGCTGTTGATTTTGCACACGCATCAAAGTTTCTTCTTTTTGATTCTTTGTGGTTTGCAATTTTTCAACGTCGCGGCGCAATTCATCGTAAATTCCCTGAAACGCTTCTTTGCGCGCAACAGAATTTCGCTTGTCTTGCCAGCGATTAACTCGCAAATCTTCAAATTTTTGACGCCACATCGTCAATTCTTGACGCGCCTCGAGCAAAGCTTGCTCTTCTTGAATGGCCTCACGACGGCGATCTGAAGCAAACGTCATGGCGCTCAGCGCCAATAAGGTTATTAAAATCTTTTTCATTGTTTGATCTCCTCAGCCTTTGTTTCTGCAACTGGGCTTGCAGGCATTTCACCTGAATCCATTGCAAAATCTGAGGCCCAAAATGGAATTTCGACAAATCCGGGAACCGCTTTACCTTCTGATGTGGCAATGGCATCGCGCAAAGCCTGACGAGAATCAAAGTCGAGCTGGTCTTCTCTCACCCATTCCCAAACCCCAGGTGACTTGCGGCGCAAAACGCCAACATGGGCTCCTGTTGGGCTAGAATACGCAAGAAACTGTTTGCCCACTCGAATGTATTTCACCGAAACTTTCTCGCCACTTTGCAACTCTACATCACCCGAATAAAGCTCTGCATCTGAAGCCATCTGAAGCTCTTTGCGGTAAGAGGCCATCAATCGACTAAAGCCCTCTTCAGGTGAAATTTTATCTTGTCTCAAATCCAAACCGACAAGTTTCACCCCACTGATGCGCTGTTCATATTGATAGGGAATCGTTTTTGCAATTTCTTTTTCAAAGGGCTCAACTTGGGCGAGCACTGCATCTCCCAAAACCTTGATCCGCGCTTCAAGCCCTACTTTCTTATTCTTAAGACCTTCAATTTTTCGAACCGTCGATTGAATGTCGCCCTCTAGTTGCGAGACCGAAGAGCGTAGCGCAATCTTTTCAGATTCCAACTCTGTCATCCTCTCTTTGCGTCTTTTTTCAGACTCTTCTTCACGGGCTTTTTCTTCGGCCCACAGTTTTTCTTCATCTTCGATTTGGCGTTTGATCTGATCAATTTCTAGAGCAATCGTCTTTTCAGTAAACACCGGGGCTTCTTCAGCATTAGCTATAGCCAAAGTCGCAATTAAGCCAGCCAATAACAATCGGTTCAACATGGATTCTCCTTTTTGTTGCACCAATATTAGGTGTCGATTGTTTCGGAATTGTTTCAACATTGTTTGTATTCCACAAGACCTTTTGAAGCCTCGCAAAGCGCTCAATTCAAACACTTTCGAAACACTATCCTAATCATTTCTTAACAATTATGACCTAATCTTTGCACAATTCCACGGAGGATAAATGAAACACGAAACCATTCTAGTGGTCGACGACGAAAAAGAAATTCAAGAACTGATTCAATACAACCTCGAAAAAGCAGGTTATGAGGTGCTGGTCGCTTCTTCTGGAAATGAAGCCATGAGCATTCTTCACGACGAAGTGATCGACTTGGCGGTTCTAGATGTTATGCTTCCCGAAATTCCGGGAACTGAGATTTGCCGTCGCATGCGCGACGATGATCGCCTTAGAAACATTCCCGTCCTCTTTGTTACTGCACGCAATGAAGAACCCGATGTTCTCGTAGGGTTTCAGGCAGGTGGCGATGATTACCTCACAAAGCCCTTCAGCCCGCGCATCCTCGGAGTTCGCGTAGAGTCTCTTCTTAAAAGAGCCCGGGGCGACCGTCATAGTTATCAATTTAAATCTTTTGAATACTACTTCGATCGACACGTGATCAAGATCTCTAATCAAAGAGTGTCAATGACTCCACGAGAATTTGCAGTGTTGGGCGTGCTGATTCGCCAACGCAATCGCACCATTAGCCGAAGCGCTTTACTTGAAAGAGGCTGGGGAATGGAAACGACCTCTTCGCCTCGCTCTG
>JBNKYI010000152.1:0-6358 GCA_050300815.1 Fibrobacterales bacterium | reverse complement strand
AACCCATTTTGGCGGCCAAAGGCTTTCATTCTGCAGTTCAACTGGCAGTAGCCCTTTCGCGCTCAGAGGCCTGGAAGGCGAACTCTACCGCCTTGGCAGAATACGTACAAGAAGTCGAAAGAACCCTTTCGTTCAAAGAAACAGTAGAGTTAAATGCTCAAGGCTGGAATGAACTCTTAACTGCGTTGGTCAATGCCCGTTAAGACGGCTTGCATATTGGTGGATCACGGATCTAAAAGCCCAGAGGCTCACCAAGAATTTTCGTCTTTATTTTTGCAATTAAAAGAGAAGCTCTCAGGAGCTTCTCTTTTCTTTTCACATATGGAAATTGCAGAACCCCTCTTTGCAGAGCAACTCAGAGAGCTCGCCACTCAAGGCTTTGAAAAAATCTACGTATTGCCGCTGTTTTTTTTCAGTGGAAAACACCTTTTGCGAGATATTCCTGCAATCATCAAAAGCGTTCAAAGCGAATATTCAGGGGTAAGTTTTGTTCTCCTCGACGCTGTGGGGCGAGATTTAAACTTTGAGCACTACTTGCAGATTCGATTGAATAATTTGAATTTAGAATGATATAATGGAGAGGATGGACTATTCTTTAGCCAATACTCGCCACTCTTATTTAACCATTCTCGGTCATTGCTATTTGGTTAAATCATTGAAAAACAGCGGTTTTTCAACAGAAAATTTCATGTCGATTTTAGAGGAATCGAAAATAATTCCCGAAGTGATTGAAGAAGATTTGTTGAAAGCGGCAGTTCCGCTCAAAGAGAACGATATTCTGTTGTTACTGGTAGACTGGGAATGCGGCAAAGACCGACAGTTGATCGAGTTTGCTAAGACGTCTAGGGGCTCGATCATTGTGGTGAACTACTCTGAGACCCTTATTCAAGACATCTCTTGGGCAGAAGATGTGGTGCAGATTAAACAATTGAATCGTTTCACGATTGGCTACATTCTCGAATTGATCTCTCGGCGCCTCGAGCTCAAAATAAAGCTCAAAAAATCAAATCAAGCCTTGAGAGTTCTCGAGAGGCGCGATCACACTCCTGCGGTGACCTTCGACAAAGAAGGTCGAGTGCTTTCGGCAAATAAGCGCTTTATAGAAATGCTGGGTTTCGATAATAGCGAACATTTAAAAGTGAAGTACCGTGCGAGTTTTACAGAATACAATCACAACATATGGCCTGTTTTAGATGATTTTCTTAGAAGAACGGTAACAGGTTTTGAAACGTGCAAAGTTCCTCTTGTCGATGCCGCAGGCAATGAGCGCGAGTATGAGGCCCGGGTGAGCTTTGAAGAAGAGCGAGAAATTTTTCATCTAGTGCTACAAGAGCCTCGCGAAGAAAAAGTGTGGCAAAATAAGCTGGGCTTGCAACACGACTTTTTAACAGACCTCCCCAATCGATTTGAAATTATTCAGGTGCTGAATAAAGAGTTAACTGAAGCGGTGGATCGGCCGACAAAAGTGGCTTTAATTGTGGTCGATATTGATGATTTCAAATTGATTAACGAAGGTTTTGGCCATGAATCAGGCGACCTTGTTATTAAAGAAACCGCTTGGAGATTGAAAAATGCCTTGCCCCGTTGTGTGGTTTTGGGGCGATTAGGCTCAGATGAATTTGTCGCCCTTTTTAATCACGTAAGTGATCAGGGAGACTTAACGTGGGAAGTCGATCATATTAATGAAGCATTTTTATTGCCCTTTGACATTGCTGAGCAAGAGGTGCGATTGACGTGTTCGTTGGGGAGCTTGATTGTAGAAGACAATACCACCACAGCCGATGAAGCAATGCGAATGGCCAGCACGGCCCTGCATCAAGCCAAAAAACAAGGCGGGGGGCATCTCTTTGCCTATGATGAGCAGATGAAGAAAGAATCTGAGAAGAGGGTTCGCTTAGTCATCGAAATTGAACGCGGATTGCGAGAGGCTGAATTTGAAGTTTATTACCAACCAATAGTTAGTTTGAGCACTCACAAGATTGAGGGATTTGAGGCTTTGATCCGTTGGAATCACCCCGAGCGAGGCCTAGTCCCCCCGAATGAATTCATCAGTATTGCAGAGAAAACAAATTTGATTATCCCTATGGGACGGTGGCTGCTAAACGAAGTCTGCCATCAAACGCGAAAGTGGAATCAAATTCAGCGGCTTTTTGCGAGTGTCAATGCGAGCCCTAATCAGTTTTTAAAAGGCAATTTTTTAGAGGATGTGATTATTAGCCTAGAAGAAACGGGCCTAGAAAGAAGCCTTCTAAAAATAGAGATCACAGAGAGCCTAGCAGTAAAAAATATGGAATACGGCAAGAAAGTGCTCAACGATCTGTCAATGATGGGGGTGGATGTGTCGATGGATGATTTTGGCACTGGCTATAGCAGCCTAGCTTACTTGCGCAGTTTTCCCTTTAAAACGCTTAAAATTGATATGGTTTTTATCAGCGCTTTAGAAGAAAGTAAAGAAGACAGAGAAATCGTAAAGGCGATCATCACTATGGCAAAGAGTTTAAATCTCAAAACAATTGCCGAAGGGGTAGAAACCGAATATCAGAAACAGTTTTTGATAGATAACGGTTGTGATAGCTTTCAGGGGTATTTGTTTTCTAAGCCATTGCCCGGAGAACAGTTTGAAGCGCTGTTGCGATCAGAGTCAAGCTCGATTTAATCGAGTTCTCCTCGAATCACCTCAATGCCGTCAACGAGTGAAATAATATTTGTCGGATGGATTTGAATCTCGCCCGCGGTGATGATCATATCCACTTTGTGGTTAAAGGCATCTTCTAAATCATCGGGGTGGGTATAATTCTCTTCGTGTTGCAAGCGAGCCGCGGTGTTTAAAATGGGTTTGGGAAAGTAGTGGAATAATTCTTGGAGAAAGGGGTGGTTGGGAATTCGAACCCCAATTTCTTTGCGCTTTACCCCCAATTTGCGGGCGATATGATTGTGTGCGGGCAGAATAAAGGTGTAAGGGCCGGGGGTGTGTGATTTAATAATCCGAAAGGCTTCGTTGCCGATTTGGGCGTATTCAGTAATTGCCGACATGTCAGGAAACATCAACGCCATAACATATTTCTTTAAGGGCTTTTTTAACTGATAAAGTTTCTGAATGGCTTTCACTTGAGTTGCATCGCACCCTACAGAATAACCCGAGTCTGTGGGATAAACGAGAAGCCCTCCGCGTTTAAGAACGTCGGCTGCTTGAGAGACCCACCGCTGTTGTGGATTTTCGGGATGAACGCTGATAATTTCCATCATCTAAAAATAGTTAAGCACAACGGGAATAAAGGCATTGGGGTAATATCTGATTTTGAGATCGATAGGAAATTTTTCAACGAGTAGAGCATCAAACTGAGCAGAGAGGTGAGACCACTCAGGGAATTGGGTCATAAAAACCTTGGCGACTCGATGGATTTGTTTTTGCTTGGTAGGGGTGATGGCAAGACCGGGTTCAAAATCTTGGCGACTGGCCTTCACTTCGATGAAGTGCAATTGATTGGCTTTGCGCATGATCAGGTCAATTTCGCCACTTTTGATGCGAAAGTTTTTAGCGACGAGTTCAAACCGTGTTTGCAAGAAAAAGTCTAAGGCTAGGTCTTCGGCCCAGAGTCCGAATTGTTTTTGATTCATTTTAATTTCCCATAGGTAAGGCTATGGGGATTAGACGATCGATCGCCAGGCTACGTGCGCCTTCAGGAGCGAGAATCGAGAGATTAAAGGACGAACCGAGGAGTGGCTCTTTGAGGTGGAGATATTGAATCTCAGAGTCGGTGAGTTGAACTTTGCGCTTAGAACCCAGATCGGAATGAATTGTAATTTGCCGAGGGAATGGATGATCTTTGGGGCCGCGGAAATAGCGAAAACCCAGTAGCAAAACGGGTTGTTCGAATTGGAAGAGAAGCTCTAGGTGATCTTGCCCGCTTTTGAGACTGCGAATAAAGAATTTGTGCGGGAGGCGCAGATCAGATGTAGAATGGTCGCCTTCGCTACTACTGACAGCATAATTTACATCAACGGGGGATTTTTGCAGAGCCCAAAGACTGAGAAGGATTGCCAATAGGCTTAAAACGAGAGAAGAAATACTCAGATTTTTAACAACTCGTGTTAGCCCTTTAAAGGCGGGAAGGTGGAGTGATTTTGGCGTCTTGATTTTGATAGGTTTGGCAGGCCCACTTCCTTTAGATAAGGATTCAAAAACATCAAAAAAGGAGTGAAAATCTTTGGGACGCTGAAGAGGGTCTTTGTGCAAAAGAGATTGGATGAGATCCACAAGATTTTGTGGTACACCCGAGCGTGTGAGAAGATCGAGAGGAATGGGTTCGTGAACTTGTTTCCAGGCGATCGTTAAAGGCTTATCGTTGCAGAATGGGGGATTTCCCGTTAGCATTTCATAGAGAATAATGCCCAAGCTGTACATGTCTGAGCGGGGAGTAATCTCAAGCCCTTGGCATTGCTCGGGAGCCATGTATTCAGGAGTACCCATGGTCATTCCCGTATGGGTTAAACGAATGCTATTTGACATCTGGCTAATCCCAAAGTCAGATAAAAAAATACGCCCTTCTTTATTGATCATGACGTTTGAAGGTTTGAGATCTCGATGGATAATACCTTGCTCGTGAATGTATTTAAGACCGCGTCCTATTTGCAATGCAAAGAAAACAGTTTCTTGGAGGCCGAGTTGCTTTTGTTCGCGAATGAGGGTCTCTAAAGACTTGCCCTCAATGAATTTCATCGAAATGAATAGACGGTCTTGGTAGATGCCGTAATTATAAAAAGGAACGACATTTTGGTGCTCGAGCTTTTGCATGGTTCGGGCTTCGGCCTCGAAACGCATGATTTCTTGCTCGGTTAAATTAGTGGCAGAATCGGTGGTTTTAAAGGCGATTAGCCTTTCGGAATTCATGTCTTTGGCTCGATAAACATATCCCATGCCACCGTTGCCGACCTTGCGCAAAATCTGCACAGGGCCGAACTGGGTTTCGATTAAAGTGCCGGGTTTAAATTCCATTGTTCAAATATAAACATATAATTTGCCCACACTGGGCTCTTATTATACCGCAGTAGCGTTATGCGGTTTACCTTACCGTTAGCCATTGAGCTTCAAGAATCTCATTGTGCTCGTTTTGAATAACCACATAGAGTCTATTGCCCCAAGGGGTGTTTAAGGCCAAATGAAACTCTAATTCACCGTTTTGTTGCGCGGCAGCTTTTTGTAGCAAAATCTTGCCCTTTGCATCGTGCACCGTAATTTGCAAAGTGCTCCAGTCGTGAGGAATGTCTTGAAGATGCAGAGAGAGTTGATTTTTGCGAACAATGACGCGAAGGCGGTTGAGATCACCGTAAGGCTTTAACTTTGTGGAAATGCTCACTGGCACATCTGTTAAACCGCCATCTGTAATGGTCCAACCATAGGTATCAATCAACTTCTGCCGCGCAGAAGCAGCGGCTTGACTGTATTTGCTATTTCCACCGTGAAATTTAACCCCACTTTTTACAAGACGATCAGACCAACCCAGTAGTAATGCATCGTAATTCGCTGTTGAAAGCGAGTCTTCAGCAAGCATGTAAGACATATCTGTCACATGGGATACGTTCCAGTTGGAGATGGATTGGTTGAAACTTTGCGCTCCCCAAAACATTGCAGACATATTTGCCACATTTGAGACATTCCAATCACCAATGGGTTGATTAAAGGAGGTCGTAGACGAAAACATATAAGACATGTTTGTCGCGCCAGACACATCCCAGCTAGCGATGGATTGATTAAAAGAGGATGCGAGAGCAAACATATAAGACATATCTGTCACATGGGATACGTTCCAGTTGGAGATAGATTGGTTGAAACTTTGCGCTCCCCAAAACACTCCAGACATATTCGTCACATTTGAGACATTCCAATTGCCAATGGGTTGATTAAAAGAACTCGCATTGTAAAACATAGATTTCATATTTGTTACACTGGATACATCCCAGCTAGCGATGGATTGATCAAAAGAGGATGCGATAGCAAACATATCAGACATATCTATTACGTTCGACACATCCCAGCTGGCGATAGATTGATTGAAGCTTTGCGCCCCCCAAAACATTCCAGACATATTCGTCACATTTGAGACATTCCAATTGCCAATGGGTTGATTAAAAGAACTCGTATTGTAAAACATATGAGAGATATCTGTAACGGTAGTTGGAAGACTATCGGGCACGGTCGTGAAATTACCGCATTCATTAAATGCATAAGACAAGCTTTTCAGCCCAAGACTTCCGAAAGAGCGAACTTTTGTTAGCTGGTGCGCATTTAGATTATAATCAGAACGTCCAAACTGCTCGAGAGATCCCGAAAGACTTACCGTGTATTCTCCATCGGCGC
>JBNKYI010000151.1:0-6378 GCA_050300815.1 Fibrobacterales bacterium | reverse complement strand
CAAATTGCCGAAGAATCTGCTTGCCCCACTTGCGGTTCTTGCTCAGGAATGTTCACTGCCAACTCAATGAATTGCTTAACTGAAGCCTTAGGGCTTTCTCTACCTGGCAATGGTTCTACCCTCGCCACCCACGTTGACCGCAAAGAATTGTTTATTGAGGCCGCTGCTCGCATCGTCGAAATTACACGCCGCTATTATGAAATGGAAGACGAAAGTGTACTTCCCCGTCGTGTCGCTAATTTTAAAGCCTTTGAAAATGCAATGCGCCTAGATATTGCCATGGGTGGATCAACCAATACGATTCTCCATTTGTTGGCTGTTGCTCGCGAAGGAGAGATTCCCTTTACGATGGACGACATCAATCGCTTATCTCTTTCTACTCCTCACCTTTGCAAAGTGGCTCCTAGCACACCTAATTATCACATGGAAGATGTGCATCGAGCGGGGGGAGTTATGGCCATTCTCGCCGAACTCGATCGGGCGGGCTTAATTAATCGAGACACACCCACCGTTCACGAAAAAACCATGGGGGATTCTCTGGATAAATGGGATATTGTCAAAAACAAAAACGCTCACCGCAAGTACCTTTCTGCGCCGGCAAATCGTCGCAATATCCATGCATTCAGTCAAGATACATTGTGGGAAAGCCTTGACCTCAACCGGGAATCGGGCTGTATTCGAAACTTCGAAAACGCATACTCTAAAGACGGTGGACTCGCCGTTCTCTACGGTAACTTTGCCTTAGAAGGTTGTATCGTTAAAACAGCAGGTGTAGACGAATCGAATCTAACCTTTAAAGGCCCCGCCGTCGTTTATGAATCACAAGAAGAGGCCATCGACGGCATTTTAGGTGGCAATGTCAAAGAAGGCGATGTGGTCATCATTCGCTATGAAGGTCCACGCGGAGGCCCTGGCATGCAAGAGATGCTTTACCCCACCTCTTACCTTAAATCTCGAGGCTTAGGCAAAGCTTGCGCCCTAATCACCGATGGCCGCTTTAGTGGGGGCACTTCGGGGCTTTCCATCGGGCACGTTTCTCCTGAAGCCGCCGAAGGAGGCAATATCGGTCTTATCGAGCCTGGGGATATCATTGAAATTGACATTCCCCAACGCAAAATTGAAATCTGTATTAGCGATGAAGAGTTAACGGCTCGCAGAGCAGCGATGAACGCCCGTTCTGATAGTTGGAAACCCGCCAAGCGCGAACGTCAAGTGAGCGCGGCACTGCGCACTTATGCAATGTTCACCACCAGTGCATCAGAGGGCGCTGTGCGCAAACTTCCCTAACCGGCCTGATTGATTGGAGCTAAAAATTGCAATAGCCAAGAATAGCCAAGTGCATTATTATCCTCTGATCCGCAAATGAAGTGCAGTGAATTGCGTTTAAAGCCTGGATCTTTTTTCCATCACCTTAAACGTACTTTTTTAAAATACGACCTATGATTTCGATCCCTTTGTGAATGGTCTCTTCATCAACACACGAAAAATTGAGTCGAACCGTGTTCAAATCTTTTTGATCGATATAGAAGGGATCACCAGGAACAAAAGCCACTTTTTCTAACATGGCTTCGTCTAAAATTTTCTTCGCGCTCAGTCCTTCTTTTAAAATCAACCACAAAAACATCCCGCCATTGGGGTTTGAATATTCAACCTCAGGCGGAAAGTATTTTTGAATGGCCTCAACCATGGCTTCTTTTTGTCTAAAATATTGTGCTTTTATTTTTTCGATATGTTCATCAATATCATTATCGAGTAGATGTTGAAATAAAACTCTCTGAGCAAAATAATTGGTGTGTAAATCAGAAGCCTGTTTGGCAATTAAAATTTTATCCGTCAGATCATCAGGAGTGACGATCCAGCCGATTCTAAAGGAAGGCACAAAAATTTTTGAAAAAGATCCCAATAAAATCGTTTGCTCGGGAATGCGCTCATAATAGCTCGAGTTTTTTGGACCCGAAAATTGAAGTTCGCCATAAGGATCATCTTCGATGATCAAGGTTTTATGTTGAGACAAAATTCGAGCCGTTTCATTGCGACTCTCTTCTGAATGAGAAATCCCTGATGGGTTTTGAAAATTGGGAACCGCATACAAAACTTTAGCAGAGTTTTGCGCTAAGTTCTCTGCCAAAAATTTATTGTCTAATCCCTCAAAGTTCATGGGGATCGGATTAAACTTAGGACGGTAAAGCGAAAAGGCCTGAATAGCACCCAGATACCCAGGTTCTTCGATAGCGACATGATCCCCTTCGTTGATCAAAACTTTTCCAATAAGATCTAGGCCTTGTTGCGATCCCGAAGTGATTAAAATGTTTTTGGGGTTAACATCAATCCCCAATCTTTTTTTATAGCGGTCAGCGATCCATTGACGAAGCGGCTCATAACCTTCAGAGGAGCTGTATTGCAAAACGTCTGCACCATATTGATCTAACACTTTTGCCGAAGCCTCTTTGATGCTTTCAATCGGAAAAAGTTGGCGATTAGGTAAGCCACCCGCAAAAGAGATCACCCCTTCGCTCGCGGTCGCTTTTAAAATTTCACGTATAAATGATTTGGGCACGTCTGCAATGCGATCAGAGAAAATATGACTCATGTTTTTTCTTTAAAAAGTTTTTAACACCAAAAGATAGGCATTCGAGATTTGGCTGTGATAAAAATTCGGGAGGAATTGTCACTTTAGCAGTTGATGTGGAACTCAAATTCCACGGTAAATTCCCCTTAATTAGGAGTTCCCTAAATTCTGGAAATACTTTTAGAACACCAAAACCAAGCCACCCCTAAAGGAAAACCCATGCTTTCTTTTAAACCCCTACAACCCATCCTGGGCGGAGCCCTTATTTTGGGCTCTGCCTCTTTAAGTTTTGCCCAAGACCCTTGGGACAGCAGCGTCAGCTGGGATATTTCAGGAGAGACCATTTTTACGACCGGCAAGCATTTCGAGATTCGTAAAAAGCCCACACATGATGATGGTTCGGCAAACAACCCCAGCCCCACAACTGCTGATATGAACACCGCCTTAGGCTATCTAGAAACCGCATGGGTAAAATATCACGATGAAATGGGATTACTCGCGACCGCTATTGCAACTGGCAATTTATGGAGTACCTCAAAGACTATCACGGTGGCGGATCTACAGTAAATGATATCTGGTCGAATTCTTTAAGAAATACTGATCCTTTGCGATCACAAGAAACACCCTTTACCGCCTTAATGCGAAATGAAGGTTGGAGTGTAGATCAGTTTAACGATGTGGTTGGCGATTGGGCCATGCATAATGTCACCTGGGATTACAGCAATGGCGCGGTTTATCGCTCAAGCTACGGTAGCTACGACAATCGCACCCAGCACAAACGCAATCGAGTCACCATGCTTGAGCGCACCGACTCTATCAACAACCGTTACGTCTCTCCCGACTATTGGTCGCCACAAGCTTTAGGATACAACTTGTTGGGTCAGCCTTTGTATCAAAGTTCAATTGAAGATAAGCAATGGGGCTTTTTATATACGGGATTACCCGAAGGTGTTTATTTGTTGAAATTTAAAGAATAGCATTTCGGTTCTCCATCAAGCACAGCCAGTCGCTAAATCATTTCCGTGCCTTCTTGCGCAAAATTTAGATACATTAAGAAAGCACTTTACACCCCTCTACTGAAGCCGCACCTGCTGGCTGCGGAGGTTTTGATGAACATTCTACCGGCATTTGTACTGAAATTCCGAAATACATCCATGTTGGCAATCCTGTTGCTGTCTTGGTTTCCTGCACTGGCGCAAAGGACATTTGTACACCCCGGAATCACCTATACGCAAAGCGACCTAGACCGCATGAAGGCCATGGTTGAAGCGCGACGTGAACCTTATTATTCAACTTTTCTGGGGCTTCTCAATTCAGGCTATTCCATGCTTGGAGGAGGAGCCTATGGTGACATCACCCAAATTCCCGAAGGACAATTCAACAGCACCATTGGCTCCGATGGACGTAGGGCTCATGATCTGGCACTTTTATACCATCTCACCGGCAAAGAAGCCTACGCTGCCGATGCCGTCGCCCGCCTAAACCGCTACAATAATCTGACTAATGCCAGCAGCCGTGGCACAGCTCCCCTAGATAACGGAAAAATCTATCTGCTTCTTGACGCTGCCGAACTGTTGCGCGACTACCCTGGCTGGCAGAGTGGTGATCAGGACGCATTCCGCGCCATGCTCACCCACCCCGGATACAGCACCGACAGTATACCGCTTGGACATTGGTCTCTAAATGATTCCCTCAATGACGTAACTTTTTATTGGAACATCTGGAACTTCGATGTTTCCCGCTATGGAAACCAAGGTTTGTTTGCTGCACGTGGTTTGATGGCCATGGGTATTTACCTAGATAACGACACCATTTATGATCGCGCCTATCGCTATTTAACCAATCAGTCTCATCGCCCCGACGATCTGGCGTACCCAACAGGCCCCCTGATCCGAGGTTCACTGATCAATGAAAGTGAAACTCAATTCACCTACAACTTTTCTCGGGGGAATACCGAACCCGATTTTCACTCAGATGAAACTCTGATCTACTACATCTATAAGAACGGACAAAGCCAGGAATCGGCCCGGGATCAGGATCATGTGATGGCAGGCATCGGCAACTACACAGCCATTGCCGAGATTGCCTGGAGTCAGGGCGATACGTTGTACAACAGCGAAGACTCTCGTATTTTACAGGGAATCGAATACAACACCCGCTACAATCTTTCATACCTGCAAAGTTACACCGACCAGACCACTCCCTGGGAACCCACGGGAAGCTCTGCCGACGAGGCTGCATGTACTTTCGAGAATGGCCTTTTTTATCTGGCCAACAGCCATTCAGCTCGATGGGAAGCCAAGGCAATCAGCAGTGCAGGACGAGGCGCTGGTATGGGTAGCGGAGGCTGGCGGACCCAGGCTCTGGCTCATTATAAACAACGCATGGGACTCGACTCCAACAGGACTCGCTGGCTGCAACGCTCCTATGATCACCTGATTTCAAATTATGGCTACGAAAACTGGGGCTTTTCATCGTGGTATTACGAATGGGATGGATGGGGAACCCTGACCAAACTGCGCAGTAGTCCTTGGATGGCAGGAGACGCTGGCACCTTTATCAATATGACACGAGTTTCCGGAATGCCCAAAGCTCCCTGTACCATAGCGGCTGTGGACTACGACTACTTTCCTAGAAATGGTGAAGGCAGAACATACCACAATCTGGACAGTATACCTTCCACACTTTATCGCACTGATGGCACGGTCGAAATTGAAAAGGATGGCGCAGATTATGTGGTCAGCCATATGCAGGCCGATGAATGGATGAGCTATAGCGTTGTATTTCCTGCCGGCGAAGGCAATGCACAGGTTGCACCGGTTCGACAATACAATATTTATGTGACCTATAAAGCAGAGGATAATCAATCACGCTTATTTGCAGCTGTGGATGATGGCGAAAAAAAGGGCAAGTCTCTCGATATGGCAAGTGTGTGGACAGAACGTCTGCTGGGAACTTTTGACGTGACTTGCGGTGCGGCAACCGTTCGCCTGTTTGTGCGCGGTGATGGCAATGGGCTCAAGCTCAAGAATCTTCGCATTGAACCCATCGCAGAACCCCTTCTGCAAACCATGCGCTTAGACTCGGTGGCAACCATCCGCGTATATAACACCAGCGATCAGGACCTTACTTCTCAATATTTAGCACCCATCAGCCGCAGCGTTGATGGAAACGACAGCACGGCCATCGGTCTGGCTCAGCAAAAATATCTCGTTTTTGATTTTGGTGAGCAGGGCCTTGATCTCAGCAAAGTGACCCTGTACAACAATGGTACCATGCAAGACACCCGGGAACAAGCGGGAGTCATGTGTTCCACCCAAGACAGCCTATGCACCTCAGTGTGGAGTTCAGCATCCATGCAGACGTTCTTGCGAACCAATGGAGCTTCTCAGACCATGGGAGTTCCCATTCTCGAAAACACCTGGGTAAACTCAGGTTCAATCGGAAGATATACGCTGGGACCCGTGGGCAAGTATCGCTATCTGGCTTTCTATAACTGGTCAGCATTATTCAACGCATCCGAAATTGAGGTTGAGTCTTTGATACTTTCAAAGATTCATGACGTAGATCCAGAGCCTTCTGCAAACTGGAATGACCCTGATAGTTCCACTCAAAGTAACAGCTTACTCATTTCACAACAACGGCTCCGCAACGAAATCCACGGGAACCTGTTGCATGTGCCCCATGCCGACCGAATTGATGTTTACTCGCTACAAGGCGTTGTGCTCCAAAACGTTGCGGGTGATCGCGTTTCGCTGTCTAGAGGTGTCTACATCATCCACTCTTTTCAGGGGAACTACCAGCAGTTT
>JBNKYI010000150.1:0-6395 GCA_050300815.1 Fibrobacterales bacterium | reverse complement strand
TTCTGCCCCCGCAAAAAGCTGATTTTCATAATCAAACTTAGGGTTAGAGCAATGACAAATACTCCTGCAAAGAAAAGCAGAGAGGTTTCGTAAGAACCCGTACTTTCGCGCACCTTGGCCATGAGTGTAGATCCAACTAAACCCGCCATAGCCCAAGCTGTTAACATATAACCGTGAATTGCACCGAGTTGTTTGGTGCCAAAGACATCGCTTATAAATGCGGGGATTGAAGAAAAACCGCCGCCGTAGCAGGTGATGATAGCAAACATCAATATTTCAAAAATGAGAGGCGTTTTTAGTTGGGTCAATCCAATAAAGGCGCCAATTTGTAAAATGAAAAAGGTAATGTAAGTGTTGGGGCGCCCCAGCCAGTCACTGAGTGAGGCCCAGACGAGTCTCCCTCCCCCGTTGAATATGCCCAATAAGCCAACTATTGCAGCGGCTTCCATTGGCGAGAGGTCGAGTAATTCTTGAGTCAAAGGAGAAGCGACCGACAGCAGCGCGATCCCACAAGTGATGTTGAGAAAGAGCATCGTCCACATCAACCAGAAGCGGTGCGTTTTGACGGCTTCATTTGCAGTCATTGGGGTTAGAGCTGGGATGCTAGACGATCCGTATTTGCTGACATTTCCCGCATTTTCTGGGGGCTCTAGAGGGATAGAGGCAAACATCATCAAGCAGCCGTAGATGATGCCAAGGGTGATAAAGGCGAAGGAAACGCCATTGGTTTGTATCAGCCATCGCATCAGTGGACTCGCCACGGCAGCGGCAAATCCAAATCCCATAATGGCAAGCCCTGTGGCTAGCCCTCTTCGATCGGGAAACCACTTCACCAAGGTAGAAACAGGTGCGACATAGCCTACCCCCAGGCCCATCCCGCCGAGAACGCCATAGCCTAGATAAAGACCCCATAGGGAATGAAAGTGGACGGCGATTCCCCCGGCGATTAAGCCTGAACCAAAAAGGGTAGCAGCAAGTCGAGCGGCTTTGCGGGGGCCTTTGCGTTCGACATAGTGCCCCAGAAAAGCGGCCGATAATCCCAAAAAGAAAATGGCTAAACCAAAGGTAAAGTTGATTTCTTTAAGAGACCAGCCCGTCTTTGCCTGAAGTGGCTTTGCAAAGACACTCCAAGCGTAGACCGAGCCGATGGAGAGGTGAAGGATCACTGCGCTGGCAGCGACTTTGGTACGTTGATTCATAAAAGGCCTCCTACATGCACATGGCAGATTCTAAACGAAGAACCGCCCCATACAGGATTGTGTTTTCAAAGTGGACGTGTTCTCTCACACTGTCTAGAAAGTGAGTGCTCAGAAACCAAAGTTCGTAGAGGTTGGCGCGGTTGCGCGCGTGGTCCCACAGAATTTTTGTCATTAATGACAACTCTTTTAGACAGTGGACGTGATCTTTTTCGAGGTCGAAAAAGGGGCGGCTTAAAGATCCGAAACTCATAGGGCGAACCTGAAGGGTTTCGTTTTCAAAGATGTCGCATTTAAGCAAATCAGCGAAAACAACAGTTTCTTCTTCTTTAAAATGTTCGAGGTGACACCGAGTCAACTCAGCCCATCGTTCGGGCAAATTTTGCAAAGCTGTCACTTGTTGGATTTCATCTGACAAACTGGCATACTTATGGTCTATCTGTCTGATGATATCTCGTTCTCTCTTGTGGTAAGTTGACAGAATATGGCGGACGAGAACGGTTACGCTTTTATCGCCAAATTGCTTTAGATTCTCTTCTTCGCTGATTTCCAGCTGATTTTGAGCTTCTTGTTGATGGAATGAAGTATTCATAGGTTACCTCCTTGGTAGTCACTACACCAAAGCAAAAGCTTTGCCAATTAGAAATGACAGAGAATAAATGGGTGATGTCTGTGTTGGTATAAGAATTGCTGATTTCTTAATCAAGATTATCTGTCGAGCTTAACAGTCACTGGAGGTGCCTAAATGTCAGATCAAGCCTGGAGAAGTTTTACTAAAGATCAGTGGATTGAAAAAATTGATACCGCAAATTTTATTCGAACCAATCTAAAATCTTATGATGGAGATGAAAGTTTTTTAGAGGGGCCGACTCCAGCCACTCAAAAACTCTGGGAAGATGTCAAATTATTAATGGAAGAAGAGCGCAAAAAAGGCATTCTCGCAGCAGACACAAAGGTGCCTTCGAATGTTACCAGTCACGCTCCTGGCTATATTGACAAGGTTTTTGAAAAAGTAGTGGGATTACAAACAGAAGCCCCTTTGAAACGTTCTATCATGCCTAACGGAGGCATTAAGTTGGTCAAAGATTCTTTAGCGGCTTATGGATATGAACTCGATTCGGTTACTGAAGAAATATTTACCAAGTATCGCAAGACTCATAACGATGGGGTCTTTGATGTGTATACTGCCGAAATGCGGGCGGCGAGAAAATCGGGGATTATCACAGGGCTGCCCGACAATTATGGACGGGGTCGAATCATTGGGGATTATCGTCGGGTCGCACTTTATGGAGTTGACCGGCTGATTAAGCAGAAAAAAATAGATCATAAAAAGACGGATTTTGGCGAGAGAGACTTAGAAGATGTGATTCGAGATCGAGAAGAAATTGCCGAGCAAATTCGCGCATTGATTGAATTGAAAGAAATGGCAAGTGGTTATGGATATGACATTTCTCGCCCAGCAGAGAACGCAACAGAGGCCGTTCAATGGGTTTACTTTGCTTATCTCGGTGCGATTAAACAGCAAAATGGTGCGGCGATGTCTTTGGGGCGGGTTTCGACATTCTTCGATATTTACATACAAAGAGATCTAGACGAAGGAACATTGACAGAGCCCGACGCTCAAGAATTGATCGATCAATTTGTGATGAAGCTTCGCATGGTGCGTTTTTTGAGAACTCCCTCTTACGATGAATTATTTTCGGGAGATCCAGTATGGGTTACAGAATCTATTGGGGGAATGGGCAAAGATGGTCGCTCTTTTGTCACGAAAAACAGCTTTCGCTTTTTGCATACGCTTTATAATTTAGGCCCTGCTCCAGAGCCCAATTTGACAGTACTTTGGAACGAAAAACTTCCGGTGGCCTTCAAGCAATACTGCGCCAAGGTTTCTGTAGATACCTCTTCGATTCAGTACGAAAGTGATTCAGAAATGAAAGAGCGCTACGGTGAAGACTTTGGCGTGGCCTGTTGTGTTTCAGGAATGGAAGTGGGCAAAGAAATGCAGTTCTTTGGAGCCCGTGCCAATTTGGCCAAATTGCTTCTCTATGCGATAAACGGAGGACGGGATGAAGTAAGTGGAGCCCAAGTGGGTCCAGAGATGGAAATCTATCCCGATGAAGTTTTGCATATTGACCAAGTTGAGAAGCGTCTCGATTTTTATATGGATTGGCTGGCTGCTCTCTATGTGAAATCTTTAAATGTGATTCACTATATGCACGATAAGTATTGCTACGAGTCTTTGCAGATGGCGTTGCACGATTCTCAGATTAAACGCAACTTGGCCACGGGGGTTGCGGGGCTATCGGTGTTGGTAGATTCTTTAAGCTCAATAAAAACGAATCCAATAAAAGTTGTGCGCAACGAAGCGGGTTTGATTGTTGACTTTGAGGGCGTTGGCGAATATATAGCCTATGGCAACAGTTGCAAAGAAGTTGATCAGTTGGCCAGTCGAGTTGTGTCTCAATTTATGTCTAAGGTTCGTAAGCAACCCACTTATCGAAATGCTTGCCCTACCATGTCGGTTTTGACAATCACTTCAAATGTGGTCTATGGCAAGAAAACGGGAAATACCCCTGACGGTCGCCGTAAAGGTGAGCCCTTTGCGCCTGGCGCAAACCCAATGCACAACCGCGATAGCAAGGGCGCTCTGGCTTCTATGCACTCAGTGGCGGGTTTGCCTTATGATGACGCTCAAGATGGCATCTCTTATACATTTACCATTGTTCCTGAAGCGCTTGGGCGAGAGCCCGTTGATCGGCATCGCAACATGATGAATATGTTAGATGGTTATTTTAGAGATGGAGGGCAGCATATCAATGTGAATGTATTACAAAAAGAGATGTTACTCGATGCATTAGACCATCCCGAAAACTATCCCCAGCTAACCATTCGCGTATCGGGATATGCTGTTAATTTCGTCAAATTAACTCATGAGCAAAAACTCGATGTAATCAACCGAACCTTTCATAACCGCGGAGCCTGACATGTCTGCGGTGGGTTATATCCACCACTTCGAAAGCCTCGGGGCGGTGGATGGCCCCGGCCTTCGCTTTGTGGTTTTTATGCAGGGTTGCCCGCTTCAGTGTTTGTATTGTCATAATCCCGACTCTCGTTGCATGAAAGAGGGTAGAGTCTTTTCTGTAGATCAAGTGCTCAGCGAAATAGAGCCGTTTGAAACTTGGTTTAAAGAATCGGGCGGCATCACTCTCTCGGGGGGTGAGGCTCTTATGCAACCCGAATTTGTCTCTGAGTTGTTTGCTCGGGCTCATGAGCGGGGGTGGCACACGGCTTTAGACACGAGCGGGGCTTTATTGGGGCCTTTGCAAAAAGAAGTTTTAGAACACACAGATCTCATTTTGTTGGATATCAAGTCTATGGATCCTTTGATCCATAGAGATTTGACGGGTTGGGATCTCAAACACATTCTCGATTTTGCGGTCTACCTTTCTAAGTTGGGGCGTCCTATGTGGATTAGGCATGTGCTTATTCCGGGGATCACCTTGATTCGAGAAGACTTAGAAAAGCTATCGAGATTTGTTCAACAACTGGGCTCTGTGCAGAAGGTCGAATTTCTCCCCTATCATAAAATGGGAGAAGAAAAGTGGGCGAAAATTGGTCAGTCGCCCCCCTTAGAGGATTACCGAGCGACGTCTCAAGAAGAGGTGGACTGGGCGAGAAGGGTTTTTGCTGATGCTGGCTATCAAGGAGAAATGTAGGGGCTTTTAATGCCCCTTTGCTTTTGCAGGAGCAGAATATCTCTTGTCAACGCCCAAGATATGATTGATTAACCACTTTTTTAAAAAGGTCGATAGCTCTCCCGCAGTGGTTGAGTTGGGGGATTTGAGGTAAGCTCCGGCTAACCTTTCAACAAGAGACAACAATTGTTCGTGAGACTTTTTGTGGTTTTCAAAATCGTCGTAGTCGATAGAAGCCATCAATCGCTCTTCATCCTCAAAGTGCAATTTGGTGTATTTTACCAATTGCTCTAAAGCTTGCTGAGTTTTTACTTGATCATTTTCTTCGTTGGCATCATAAAACTCATTCATCCATTTAACGAGCACTTGGTGCTGCTTGTCAATGGCTTCAATATGCACACTGTAATTAGAGTCCCATTCTAAAAAAGCCATGTGTTCTCCTTTGTTGGCAATGTCTCGCTTAATTTCACTTAACGCAACCCCATTAAGAGAAAGTGCCAAGTTGCGAAGGGATTTGTATTGAGCATACTTTTTTTTTGATAGAATGACCTTAGCAAAATGATTGATGAAGAAGTTGGAGCGATTTTTATTGTTTGAACAGATTTTACTGTGAAACTTCGGGGGCTTTGATAGATTTGAAGCATGGAATTTCAGCAAATTGTCGCTTATAAAGGGTGTCTTCCCGAAATTTCAGAAGATGCCTTTGTCGCTCAAGGAGCGATTCTTATCGGACGGGTTTCTCTGGGGGCCCAGAGCTCAGTCTTTTACGGTTCTGTCTTAAGGGCGGATATCAATTCAATCGTCATTGGGCAGCGCACGAATATTCAGGATAATTGCACAATACATTTGAGTGATCGATTTGGCGTTGAAGTGGGAGACGATTGCACAATAGGACACAATGTCGTATTGCACGCCTGCAAGGTGGGATCGAGAACGACGATTGGTATGGGAGCGATTGTAATGGATGGCGCTGAAATTGGTGAAGAGTCTTTAGTTGCTGCGGGGGCGTTGGTTCCTCCGGGAAAGGTTTACCCTCCCCGTTCGTTGATTTTAGGAAATCCAGCCCGGGTGATTAGAACACTGACCGACGACGATGTAGAGGCAAATGTAAAAATGGCGCAAAAGTATCTCAACGTCGTGCGCGAACACCAGAAGTCTTTAAAAGAGTCGTCGTCTTCGGTTGAGAAGGAGTGCCCTTGAGTTACCGCCTTGTATTTTTGATCAATCCGATTTCGGGTGGGGGTGAAGGAAAGCGAATCTTCGGCTTTTTACCAGAAATCATGAATAGCTTTGATGTTCCGCGAGAAGAATGGCACGGAGAATACACCAGTGCAGAAGATTTTGACCATCAATTAAAACGTTTGATTCCCTTAACGAGACGCCTGATTATCGTCGGCGGCGATGGCACCATGCTCAATGCAGCACGTCGTCTCTCCAGTTATGGGGTCCCTTTGCTGGGAATCAATCAGGGGCGCCTGGGATTTCTCACCGATGTCCCCAGTCA
>JBNKYI010000149.1:0-6413 GCA_050300815.1 Fibrobacterales bacterium | reverse complement strand
AACGACCGCATTCGAATCGATAACCAAACTGTCGGCGACAGTTTGCGACAAGCCGCTCAAAGGAGTACTCTCCCCTTCTCCTTGTGTGTCGCCAAAAGAAATCCCTAACAAAAAGAAAATCAATAGTGTTATGAAATTTAGACGACGCACTATGTAAAGAGAGATCCTCATTTATGAACTTCGAATTTCGCCCTACGATTGGCGCTTCGCCAATTCGGCATCTAAGAATTGATTCACCATTCCCGGGTTGGCTTTTCCTTGCGATTGACGCATAATTTGCCCCACAAAAAAGCCTTTGAGTTTGTCTTTTCCGCCGAGAAAGTCGGCTAATTGATCTGGATTTTCGTCTAAGACCTTGTTAATGATATCGACGATAAATCCTGTATCGGTAATTTGCACTAAGTTTTTCTCTTTAACAATGACCTCGGGGGCTTTACCCGATTCAAACATTTCGGCAAAAACCGTTTTCGCTATCTTACCGCTAATGGTTCCATCTTCGATGAGATTAACAAGATCGGCAAGCTGATCCGGAGAAATTTTGCAGGCAGAAAGCCCCCCTTCAACTTCTTTGAGTTCGCGAAGGAGTTCAGAAATGATCCAATTGGCAGCCACTTTTTTATTCTTTGCCTTAGCAGAAACGGCATCAAAATACTCAGAAACCGCTTTGTCTAATGTGAGAACATGAGCATCATAAGGGGTAATTCCACACTCTTCGACAAACCGAGCGCGACGGGCCTCGGGAAGTTCGGGCAGATTTTCTTTGATATCTTGCACCAATTCTTCGCTGAGTTTAGGTCTGACCATGTCTGGTTCAGGAAAGTAGCGATAATCATGAGCGTCTTCTTTAGAACGAATGACAATGGTCTTGCCCGTGCCCGCATCATAACGCTTCGTACATTGGTTTACTTCTTTGCCCGAGTCGAGAGTTACTGCTTGCAGCTCCATTTCGGCGCGAATGGCTTTATCAATGTTGCTAAAAGAGTTTAAATTCTTAATTTCGGCGCGCGTGCCAAAGGGGGCATCTTCGCCCAATCGAAGAGAAATGTTTGCATCACAACGCAAATTGCCTTTTTCCATATCTGCGTCACCGACTTCAGTGTATTCGACAATCTGTTTCAATTTTTCGAGATAGGCCACAGCCTCTTCGGGGCTGCGAATATCCGGTTCACTCACGATTTCACACAAGGGTGTTCCACAGCGATTCGCATCAAAATGAGAATGGGCAACAGAATAGTCGTGTATTAATTTACCAGCATCTTCTTCGATGTGAATTCGGGTAATGCCGATGCGTTTCTGCGTTCCATCTGCCAATTCGATGTCTAAATATCCGTTTTTACAAATAGGGCGGTCATAAAAAGGGATCCCCCCCGTTTGAGTGATTTGATAGCCTTTAGGCAAATCGGGATAGAAATAGTTCTTTCGAGTCCACATCGGCTCGAGGTCAATCTCACAGTTTAAGGCCAGCCCCAATTTAATCGCCAATTGAATCGCCTCTTTATTGGGCACAGGCAAAGTACCTGGCATTCCCAAGCAAACGGGGCAAACATGGCTGTTGGGGGCTGCGCCAAATTCGAGTTTGCAGCCGCAAAATAATTTGGTCTGTGTCTTAAGTTGTGCGTGAACTTCTAAACCAATAACAGGTGAGTACTTTGACATAGGGATTTCCGAAAAATTTGAACAGGTCTTTAGAATTTGGGCTAAAATGTAGCAAGGCACGTCGGGGAATGCGTTAAAAAAATGGCGATTTAATGACTGGCGATTAAGTTGTCATTTATTAATATTGGGCCATGTACGAAATCCCTAAAGGCTTAGACCACTACGAGTTTCGCCGGCACCTCGAAGCCGACGCAGATATTTCCCAAACCTGGCACTTGATACAGGATTTTCACGAAGCTTCTCGCAAGCCTTTGTTAACCGAAAACAACCTTCCTGATAAAAAAGACTTTGGCTGGAAAACCTTTTTTGCGACCCAACGACCTATTGAGGTTGAAATTGGTTCGGGCAAAGGGGGCTTCATGATTGATTATGCCAAAGCTCGCCCCGAAATCAACATCATGGGATCAGAATGGGAAACCAAATGGGGAAAGTATGGAGGCGCTCGCATTGGCCGTAACCAACTCGATAACGCGGCGATGATGCGGGGAGACATGTACTTTTTTGTCAGAGATTACATCCCCACCGCGACCGTAAGTGCCTATCACATGTATTTTCCCGACCCTTGGCCTAAAGAGCGTCATCAAAAAAGACGTTTGCTCGGCGAAGAGTTTCTTCGAGACGTTTTGCGAACGGTCATTCCTGGCCCACAGGCGTATTTCTATTGGGGAACCGACCACAAAGAATACAATGAATATGCGATGGAACTCTTTGAGCAACTAGACTTTATGGAGTTTGAAGAAAAAAATACGGCAGAGCCTACTTTTGGAATTCGCACTAACTTTGAAAAAAAATACATCGTCGAAGGGCGCCCGATTTATCGTTCCCGTCTGCATTTTATCCATCGCTAGCCGAGATTTTTAAACGCGAAATCCATTTGTCTAACAAAATCTTGTTAAACTTCTGAAGTTTAATCGCGTATTACGATGTTTTAACTATGGATCCTTTTCTCCATTTCTTTTTTCAAAGAGTCACCTCCCCTCTCAATGATTTTGGCTATTGGGTAAATGGCTTTTTTCCTTTTAGTCTAAGTGAGATTTGGATAATCAATGGAATTTTGGCAGCGATTTATTCGACTTACCGCATTAAAAAAAAGCGCGCAGTTCCCCTTTATTGTGTTTTTTCGGTGACTCTGCTTATGGCGCAAATCAGTGCCCAAGGCGCTACGCCTTGGGGAAGTTCTTTGGGATTTTATAGAGACGCTCTTCCCGTATTGTTAAACGTACAACCCATTGAAAAAGAAGACTTTATTGAGTTAATAAAGCGATCTCAGAAAAGCTATATTGAACACTTCTCTCCTCTTCCTTTGCGTTCAAATACAGAGTGGGTGACCTTCTTTCAAAAAGAAATATCGACGGCACTTGCAGAGCTACATTTGTGGGGTAAGGTTCCTAAAAGCTTAAGAGTAAAACCCATGCAGGGGTTTACTTTGTGGGCTGGATTGTCTTATGGCGGCCCGGCCTTTAACGACCCCTATACCTATGAAATTGCGATTGCGCGTCACAAAGATTACCCCACTCCCTACAGCTGGAAAGTCACCGCCATTTTGCATGAAATGATTCACGCGACGGGCTTTGCCCGTGAAAGCGATGCCGAGATTTTGACGTGGTGGGTTCTCTCTCAAAGTTCATTGCTTAGCTTAAACACCCTCAGCCATCAAATGATTTTAAATAAAGCGCGTATCCGTTACCAAATGCCAGAGTCCGTCTTTGCAGAGCACTTAGAAATAAGCCGCGAATTCAAAGAAGTTCGCCAAAGGCAACTTCTCATTCGATACACACGTAAATTTTTGAAAAATATAGGGATATACAATCGAGCGCAGAAATATGGCAGCGTAGAAAATCCCGGCCAAGTCGAGGCGACCAATCCATTTTTTTCGAGTGTACTCGAGTTAAAAAAGAGAATCAAAAAGAGGCAGGGCAATGAGTCATTCAGAGAATCATTCAGAAGACTTTGAGCGCATGATGGCGCAGTATCTCGACCGCCATGGCGTTTGGGATAAAGATAAGCTCCCCGAATCTCGGCCAGCGGCTCGCAGGGAGTATTCAAAGCCCCATTTACGCCCGGCAAAAAAAGAGTCTCGAAGTTTAGCTTATGCAGAAAGACCCGCAGATTTAGAGATCGATCTCCATGGATTTACTGTGGATGAGGCGGAATATGAGTTTGAGCGCGCTTTAAAGGAACTCGATATTCGAGGGTTGAAATCCCTGCGTTTGATTCACGGTGGCCGCTCTGGACAATATGGGCCCGTTAAGCAAAAGTTAGACTACTTGATTTATAGAGTCTATAAATCAAAAATAGCACGCGTTTTGAGAGACCCTCATAACGACGGCGCCACTTGGATTGAATTGGCAGATTAATGGACAAGGCAAAGGGATAATTACTAATTTTGCTTCGAACCTAATAATTGAAGCAAAACAATGATAAATTACCACGACTTACCCATCGGCAAAGATGCCCCAGACATTGTAGAATGTGTTGTTGAAATCGCCAAAGACACCAGCGTGAAATACGAATATGATGAAGACCTGAATGTGTTTCGCATGGATCGTTGCTTAATTTCTTCAATGAGCTACCCCGCCTCTTACGGCTTTATCCCTTCAACACTTGCAGATGATGGCGATGCCCTTGATATTTTAATCTATAATTCAATGCCCATGATGACGGGCACAGTGGTCAAAGCCCGCGTGCTCGGCCTGCTCGATATGACAGACGGCGGAAAAAAAGATTACAAATTAGTCGGTGTGCCCATATTCAATCCCAACCACTACCGAGACATTTCAGATCTTGACCCTGTGTTCTTAAAGGTTACCCGCAATTTCTTTCAGCACTATAAAGAGCTCGAAGGCAAAGAGGTCGTGATTGACAATTGGAAGGGCGTTGATTTTGCAAAATCCGTGGTCGAAACAGCGCATCTCGCCTATCTTAGGATGCGCGACGCGGGATTAGCCCACGGTCATTAGACCTTTTTCATTACATGATAACAAGGTCGGCGTGTAGAGCGCCGGCTTTTTTTATTGCCTGAAAAATAGAGATCACGTCGCGGGGGGCCACTCCCATCGAATTTAGAGCCGTAGAAAGTTCACCTACATTGGTAATTGCAGGTAAAACCTTCATGTCAGAGCTTTTGGGCCCATCGACCTTGAGTTGCTCGCTAATCACCGACTGAGTCGTGCCTAAGGTGAGAGGATTGGGCTGAGAAACGCTGTCTGCGGCCTGTATCTCAATACTTATATTTCCATGAGAAACAGCAACTTCTGACAATCTAACATCGGCTCCAGCCACGACGGTTCCCGTTTTTTCATTGAGAATAACCTTCGCCGTTGTCGACGGGTTAAACTCAACGTTTTCTAAAGCAGCAATAAAAGCGATCGGGTTGCTTTCGAATTCGCTAGGAAGTTGAATTTTGATGGTCGCAGGGTCTTGGGCCATCGCGACAGAATCGCCAAAATTTCTCTGTAGAGCAACCACAACAGCCTGTGCCGAACTAAAATCGGGTTCATTTAAAGACCATAAAAATTCTCCACGAGTTAAATCTAATGAAGTCCCCCATTCTCTTTTAATGAGTCCACCATTGGGAATTTGTCCACTGAGAGTTTGATTTTGGCGATAGCTCGCTTTGCCGCGAGGCGTGCTCGCACTCATCCCTCCCACACTGATTGCCCCTTGAGCCACTGCGTATATTTCTTGGTCTTCGGCAATTAGAGGAGTCATCAATAAAGTCCCTCCTTCTAAGCTTCGAGCATCTCCCATACTGCTGAGAGAAACATCAATCTTGCCACCTTTTTTGTGAAAGGGTTCAAGCTTAGAGGTGACCATAACTGCCGCAACATTGCGCAGGCGAATTTTTTCATCGGGAACTTCGATCCCCATATTACGCAACATATTCACAGTGGTTTGCACCGTAAAACTCGACTGGGGGCCATCCCCTGTCCCCGCTAAGCCTACGACAAGACCATAACCCACCAAATGGATTTCTTCGAGACCGTCTAAACGTCCCATATCTTTAAGTCGAGCAGACCAAAGATTGAGAACCATCAGCGAAATAAAAGTGAGAATGCGCATATTCACCTCTAAAAAATCCAGTTAAAAAATCGAGTGATTAAGCCGGGTTCTTCGACTTCAGAGAGAGTCCCATCTCCTCGATAGCGAATCACAGCATCGGCAATTTTGTAGCTATAGACCGTGTTTTCTGAACTGATATCCTCAGGGCGAATCAACCCCGAAATTTCTAAAATTTCAGTTTCTTCGTTCAATGTGACCTCTTTAAATCCCGATATTCTCAAGTTGCCATTGTCTAAAACCTCTTCAATGCGAACGGTCACCGTGGCTTTTAGTTCTCCATTGCGTTGAGTGGTTCCCCGTCCCGAAAATTCGGACTGGGTTTTAGTTTCAGCCCCCATTCCAGGTATAAAATTCAAGCTTCCGCTTCCCGCTTCCATGCCAAAGCTGTTTTGATTCTTATGATCGGTTTCGGTGCTGGCTTTATTGCTTGCCTTAGCACTCTCCATAACAAGGACCGTTAAAACATCACCGCTTTTTTTGCCTTTGCGATCGGTGTATAGATTGAAGCCAGGGCTGGCCCAAATTTGAGTTACCATGCTTAATAGAATCCATCCCAAGCCCCATTTTACTTCCCATCGTTTTGCGATTGTGCCTACATGGTTATTTTTTACCAAATCCATACTTTTCCTTCTCGGTCTACTTTGCCATTTATTTTTTGACCACTGGCCATATTTTCTATGCGAATCACATCACCA
>JBNKYI010000148.1:0-6435 GCA_050300815.1 Fibrobacterales bacterium | reverse complement strand
AAGGTTTGATGACCTCTTTTAGAACGCGAATATTTTGGGAAGAATTTGTTTCGCACTTGGTAGGCAAAGAAATCGAAGAGCGAAAAATAGATCTGTCGGATGAAGATGCAATTGACCAACTTTATCAAGAGATTGATGAAAAAGTGCAAACTAAAGGCTTAGATGCCCTTAAAGAGTAGAAGGTAAAAGATGAGTTCTAAGGCACTCACGGGAATTCAATGGATGATTTTCATTTTAACCATCGTGGCGGTGCTCACTTTTTTGAAATGGACTCAGACCGTTGCCCTTCCGGTTGTTCTCTCGGTTTTTTTGGCTTTTTTGCTCAGTCCAGTTGTTCAGTTTTTAACCCGTAAAAAAGTGCCTGGCCCAATAGCGACGCTATTGGCGCTGATTTTAGGCGGGATGTTTTTGTCGGTCATGGGTTATTTGGTTTGGAGCTCTTTGTTGGCAATCGAAAAAGAATTGCCCTTTTATCTCGGCAAACTCAGGGTGTTGGTTCAGCGCATCGACGCTTTGGTTGCCGATCAGGGAATTTCTTTGAAGAATTATTTGCCGGCGGTGCAACAGCATCTAACCGAATGGATGGGGCAACTGGCAAACATTCTCATTTCGATGTTTAAAAGTTCATTGATCATCTTTTTTATCACAATGTTTGCTTTGCTTGAGTCAATGCGCTTTAGAATAAAAGCCCGTCGAGCCTTTGGCGAAGAGAATAAATTGACCAAAGCGATGGGGCAAATTGCCCACGAAATCAAACGGTATGTGCTCTACAAGACGTTGATTTCTCTGCTAACGGGAATTTTGGTGTGGGCGACGCTCTCTTTGGTGGGCTTAGATTTTGCGCTCACTTGGGGCTTGTTGGCTTTTATCTTGAATTTTATTCCTTCGGTGGGTTCGATTATGGCCTCGGTGCCCCCTATTGTTCTCGCTTTGCTGCAATTTGCAGATCCTATTCAAGGAGCGATTATTGTCACGTTGATTTTGGTGGCGATACAAGTGAGTATCGGCAACTTTTTAGATCCTAAAATTATGGGCGATAGTCTGAATATATCGGCCTTGGTGATTTTTGTCTCTATGATTTGTTGGGGATGGATGTGGGGGCCGATGGGAATGCTCATTGCGGTTCCCCTTGCGGTTTGTATTAAAGTGATTGCTTCACACGTAGATAAGCTAAGGCCGATCGCCATTTTGATGGAGGGTCGGTGAGTTGGGATGTGTTGATTGCCGCAAATGAAATTGAAGGCAAAGAAAGACACTTTATCAAAGAAGAGCGCGGCGCTTTTTTACTTCTTAAACGAGAGGGCTGTTGGCAAGCCTTTGCGGGTCTTTGCCCTCATGCCGGGGCGGTGCTCAGTTACGCAGATTGTGATAACCATTCGCTGGAGTGCCCCTTTCACGGTTGGCGATTTAATCTAGACTCGGGCCAGTGTGAATTTCCCCAAAATGGCCCACCATTGGGGCGATTTGAACTAAAAATTGAAAAAGATTTTGTCTATATTCGAAGAGAAGTCCTGTAAAACCCAAAAAGAATTAATTTGGTAAGAGACAAATTCAGTGCGGATAAGATGACTAAAAAAGTTGCAGTAATTGATGATGATCCCGTTCAAGTCTTTATTCTCAAAAAATATCTTGAAGAAATAGGGGTGAGTGATTGTCTAGAGTTTCATAATGGACTCGATGCGATAAATTATTTTCGCTCTATTTCGGTCGAAGAATTTCCCGACCATATTTTTCTCGACTTGAAGATGCCCGTGATGAATGGTTTTGAGATGTTGAAAATCTTTCAAGAAGAGATCTGGGCTGAGGGGCTTGCATGCAAGCTAACCGTTTTAACGACCTCGCTGAGAAAAGAAGACCGCATGCTCAGCTACAGTTTTGATTGCGTTTCAGATTTTATCACAAAGCCGATCAGTTTAGAGCGGCTGCATGAGATTATTTTATCAGATCAGTTAGAGTCTAAAGAAGAAAAGTGATGTTTAAAAATTAGTTTTCGGCTTTGAGGCCTACGCCAACGTCAAAATTTCCTAAATCACTCTCAAAGGGAACCACAAAACTGAAGACATCAGGTGGCTCTTTGATCACTAAACCTGTGCCGCTAATGACGGTGGGCAGAGAGATGCTGATATTAAAGGGCAAAAACTTTTTGGCATAGCCAGCAACAATATTAGCGAGCTCACCAATTGCATCACGCAGGTCGTCGTTGACTTCGTTGACTTCTTCGCCGAGAAATTTAGAAACCGTGCTGAGCGCAGCCGAGGTGGGGTAACTCATGGCGACTGAGCCGATGATCTCTCCCGTAATCCCGATGACTCCCGAAATATCATATGTAATTCCGCGCCCTTTGTTTAGCATGGGCTTTCCGGCTTTAATCTGAGTGCCCATCATGGTACTGTAAGTTTCAATGGTGGCTTTTAAAAAAGGATTTACGTGTTCAATACTGATATTTGGAATAGCCATGAGACTCTCCTACAACTAAATTTCGAGTCTATTATATCGCAAACTCTTTTCGTGAACAAGGAAAACATGACGCTTACTGAAATTGCAAATGAAATAGAAAATTCAGGTTATGCGGTGAAGAGCTTGACCGTAGAGCAGTCGGGGAGGATTCTCTTAGAAAAGTATTGGGGGGAGACAGATCCCAAAGAGCTTCAAAAAATCTATAGTTGCACAAAAAGTATCAGTTCTCTTTTGGTTGGTATCGCTTTAGATAAAAATCCGTTGGTTCGCCCTGAGACTCTGCTTTGTGAAATTGTTCCTGAGTGGAATTTGCAAGAGAGAGCAAAGCTTTGGACTTTGCAACACTTTTTAAGCCAAACCACAGGAATAAAGTGGAATGAAACGGGGCGGCCTTTTGCCGCAGGGCATTCGGGATTTGACATGGAACAGAGCGCCAACTGGCTAGAGTATTTGTTAAGTCAACCTGTGACCACTGACCCAGGAACGCGCTTCAATTACAATACCGGGGTATCGCATTTTTTGCCCATGTTGGCGGGTCGCATTGCACAGAGAGATCCGATAGAATTATTTGAGGAATTTTTGGTTAAACCCTTAGATTTAGGTGGCTATGAATGGGATCGAGACCCCCAAGGGAATCCGACGGGGGGCAAAGGGCTTTCGGTGCAACCCTCTGCTTTGCGCAAAATCGGTCGAATGATTTTAAATGGTGGACGCATAGAAAAAGACAACGGCAGTTTGCAAATCGTATCTAAAGAGTGGTTAGCAGCGTCTTTTACAACGCAAAGTCGGGGCCATATCTATTATGGAACTTATGGCTATCAGTGGTGGCTGAAAAACTGGCCCGAGGGCCCGGCGGTTAAAGAGGGTGAGCACAATATTTGGTGTGGCATAGGGTTTGGCGGTCAGTTCTTGTTTATGGTTCCCCAGTGGGATCTTATCGTGGTTTTTACAGGGAAATTGATCGGTCCGCAAAATTTTGAATATCCTCAACAGGTTTTTAGAGAAAAGATCCTGCCCGCATTTGCAGAAAGAGCCCAAGGGATGGCGAGAGAAAGACTTCTTTTTTAGACATCTCCCCAATTCGCAAAGTACTTCTCTATCTTTGAGCTTATCTTCACGAATATCTGGAGTCTGCAATGGCCGCTGATAAAAATCCCGAAAAATTTGTTTTTTATATGGACCGTATGACAAAGGTCTATCCCCCAGGCAAAGAAGTTCTTAAGAACATCTCGCTTAGTTTTTATTACGGTGCAAAAATTGGAATTATTGGAAGCAACGGATCGGGAAAATCGACGTTATTGCGCATTATGGCGGGCATTGATAAAGATTATCAAGGCGAAGCTTGGATTGAATCGGGTCGTCGGGCAGGTTACCTCCCTCAAGAACCCCAACTCGACCCTGAACTTACGGTAAAAGAGAATGTGATGCAGGCCGTTGCTGAGCACCAGGCCATATTGGATAAGTTTAATGAAATTTCAATGCGTTTTGCTGAAGAAATGACAGATGATGAGATGAATAAACTTCTCGAAGAACAAGCCAAGTTGCAAGATAAAATAGATGTTGATGATTTGTGGAATCTCGATCGACGCATTGAAATTGCAATGGATGCTTTGCGCTGCCCTCCGGGTGATTGGGCGGTGACGAATCTTTCGGGAGGAGAGCGACGTCGTGTGGCATTGTGTCGCCTGCTGCTCGAAGAGCCAGACTTGTTGTTGCTTGACGAGCCGACAAACCATCTCGACGCGGAATCGGTGGCGTGGCTTGAACGCCATTTGCGCGAGTATAAAGGTTCGGTTATTCTCGTCACTCACGACCGTTACTTTCTCGATAATGTAACGGGCTGGATTCTTGAGATCGACCGTGGCCGGGGAATTCCTTGGCAAGGAAATTATGGAGAATGGCTCGACCAGAAGCTCGACCGACTCAGCAAAGAAGAAAAAGGCGAAAGTGACAGACGCAAACGACTGGCTAAAGAGCAAGAATGGGTCAAGCAAAATCCCAAGGCTCGCCAAGCGAAAAATAAGGCTCGTCTTAAAGCTTATGATGAGCTTCTCAAGCAAGATTCTTCAGAGCAAGTGCGCCATGCGCAAATTTATATTCCCAACGGTAAACGCTTGGGTGATGTCGTGATTCAAGCTGAGGGCTTGCGCAAAGCATTTGATGATAAGCTGCTTTTTGAAGACCTTAGTTTTACGCTTCCGCGTTCGGGTATCGTGGGGATTATTGGGCCTAATGGCGCGGGTAAATCGACTCTGTCAAAGATCTTACTTGGGCAAGATAAAGATTATCAAGGTCAAGTTAAGATTGGAGAAACCGTTGAAGTGATTTCGATGGAACAAGATAGAGAAAGCCTCAATCAAGAGAATACGGTTTGGCAAGAAATATCGGGAGGGCGCGACGAGATTGTGCTCGGTGAGCGCAAGATGAACAGTCGCGCTTATTGCGGGTTATTTAACCTAACGGGTGAAGCGCAACAGAAGAAACTTAGCGTATTGTCAGGTGGTGAGCGCAATCGGGTACTGATGGCAAAAAATCTGCAGAGACCGGGTAATCTGCTACTATTGGATGAGCCGACTAACGATCTTGATATTGAAACGCTACAGGCGTTAGAGCAGGCGGTTTTGCAATTTGCCGGTTGTGCGGTGATTATTTCGCACGATCGCTGGTTTCTCGATCGGTTGGCGACTCATATCATGGCCTTTGAAGGAGACTCTAAAGTGGTTTGGTTTGAAGGCAACTGGTCTGAGTATGAAGCCGATCGCCGCAAGCGTCTAGGTGAAGATGCAAATAATCCTAAACCGATTAAATATCGCACACTAAAACGCTCTTGATTCTATTCAAACCAATGTTTGAAAAAGCAATGATCTAGACATCCTCTGCCGATGTCTAGATATACCATTGCCTTTTGGATTAGCTCCCCAGCTGGCCCAAATTGATCTGCGAAAATCCCGCTTCTTTAGCGACATCCATTGCTTGAATGATTTTGTCATATTCTATTTTTTGGTCTGAGATAATTTGAATTTTTTTAGAATCATCATTATCCATATAACGTTGATTAATTTCTTGTAATATTATGGCGAGTTCTTCATAGGCGCTCAACTCTTTTACCATTAAAGTTTGCTTTTGATTTTTATTCATTCGAATAATGTGATCTAGATCTAAAGTTTGATAGATATCGCCTTCTTTTATTTCATTAAGAGAATGAATCCATTCTCTTTTGTTATTTAAAAGAACAGAGTCGTTTTCGTTTTTTACCACAGAAATGAAATGGCCGACATCTTCTTCAGAATTTTTTTTGAGGCTGAGCAGATGATAGCGCTCTGAAGTGTCTGAAAATTTTAGACAGTTGACTTAGTGATGATTTGTAGCTAAATCCTCAACATAAAAAGAGGAAATTATGTCACAAAAACGCAGAAATCATACCGCAGAGTTCAAATTCAAAATAGTTCTAGAAGTCCTCAAAGGAGAACTCACCATAGGTCAAATCGCAAGCAAGTACGAACTAATTCCAACACAAATTTCAAATTGGAAAAAGGATTTTTTAGAAAATGGGGCTGAAGTTTTCTCAAAGAAAAAAGATTTTGAAAAGCAAGATTTCGATAAGGAAAAGGCTAGAATGGAAAGAAAAATTGGGGAGTTGACTTTATCAGTCGACTTCTTGAAAAAAAAACATGACGAATATTTTGGCCTGTGAAAGGCTTAAAATGATTCACCCTCACCATAAGCTGTCCGTTTCAAAGCAAGCGAAACTCCTGTGTGTCAACCGAACGAGTCATTACAGATTGCCAAAAGAACAAGCGGATAAGTACGATAAAAACTTAGTGGATTTGATTGATTCTAAATTCACTAAATATCCCTTTTTTGTAACCGTCCGACGAAATGCATCGTGATTTGAATCAGTGGTCATTCTAAACTTTTTTAAAATAAAGGAGTTTAAAATGAATATCGAAGAATTTAAGATTATCTATCAAAAGAAAA
>JBNKYI010000147.1:0-6451 GCA_050300815.1 Fibrobacterales bacterium | reverse complement strand
ATGGTGGGGGTTTGCCTCACCCCTCCAAGTCACTCACAAAACAAAAAAAGGAGTCACCCAATACGGCAACTCCTTTTTTTGAACAACCCCAAAAGAAATTGGGGCCATCCTCCCATTATTTAGTTCTGACTCAAGCTCACAGCGCTATTTGCCAAAGACAAAAAGCTGCCAGCCAGAGTGTGCCCATTGTTAGGCTGTAGACACCTACTTGCTGAAGAGAGTACTTTACGGTGTGGTTTGTGCGCATGTTTTCTCCTTCCAACTTGTTGATGCCGACAAGCAGCACCATCCATTAAATCATCCCCGAAAAACGGATCCAGATCTTTCCAGCTTCATCATTCCCGAAGCTTTTTAGAATGTAGATAGCCTTACCTCTTCTTCGGGAGATACCCGTTGAATAAGCGTTGATATGAATATCAACGCCCCTTCTTTTTTCTCAACATTTTGAGGATTCTGAGCCTTTCTGCAAAGCAAAACAAATGGGAAACATTTTAGAAATCAATTAGTTAGTCGATTCGATTAAGCTTAGGGGCATGAAAAAGAGAATTTGGTTTTTATTTGTAATTATTGGCTTAGCTATTGGCTCTGGGGCTTTTCTGTCTCAACGCAAATTCAACGATGTCGACACTCGAATCCAACATCTAGAGACTCGGCAGACGAAATTAGAAGACAATTTGTTCAAATTTCGCAAATCCCTAGAAAAAGACCTCTCCGTTGAGAATGGAACAAAAATTTTGTTCAGAATACACGGATCAAATACGCTAGGAGACGAATTGATTCCTCAACTCGCCAAGGAGTATTTAAAACGATTGGGCGCCGAAGGAGAAATTGAATTCCAAAGGCATTCTAAATACAATGAACGTATTTTGGTTAAAGCGGACTTTCCGGGTGAGGATCAACCCTATGGCATTGAAATTTACGCCGGAGGTTCTTCAACCGCTTTTAGCCATCTCTTTAGCCAACTTTGTGACATTGGCATGTCGAGTCGCAGTGTCTTAGAAAAAGACATTGAAAATACTCAAGGTTCTTTTGCCACTCTTGACGAAGAAATCATCGCTCTTGACGGGATCGCCATTGCTGTTCACGCTCAAAATCCCATTCGCGAACTGACACTTGCTCAAGTTGAGCAAATCTTTTCGGGCCAAATTACGAACTGGAAAGAACTCGGTGGCCCCACTTTGCCTATTCAAACCTTCATACGAGATAGACGTTCAGGAACGCGTTCATTTTTTACTCATACTCTAATGAATAGCTTTCAATTGAGTAATAATTCGAAAATTGCACACTCGCAAAGTGAAATGCAAAAGGCCATTCGCGAAAACCCTTCAGCCGTTGGCTTTCTCAGTTTACCCTATCTCAACGGCATTCATCCCATCGCCCTAAAAGCTTCACCTAGTGGAATCGCAATCACCCCCAACACATTTTCTATCTCATCAGAAGATTACCCTATCACCCGCAGACTTTACTTGTATTCGCTAAAGTCTTTGCAAAACAACTTTGCTCGTGAATTTTTAAACTACGCCATGTCTGAATCATCCCACGACATTGTTCAAAATACAGGTTTTATTTCTCTAAAAGTGAGGAATGAAGACTCTTCTAATCCGGTTGCCTTGCAGGGCAACCTCCCTTCTGAATATCGCGATATAGCCATGAGGGCCAAACGCCTTTCGATCACATTAAAGTTTTCTAAAAATCAGAGTCAATTAGATCGCCGCTCAATTGGCGATGTGATTCGATTGGTCAAAACGTTGGATGAGATCAACACCCAGGTAAAAAATGTTTACTTAGTCGGATTTAGCGACAACAAAGGAACCCCTGAAAGCAACTATAAGGTTTCGTTAGAACGCGCTCAATTCATTAAAGAACTATTACTCGAAAATTCAAACACGTTAAATACGGAACAAATTACCACACTCGGTTTAGGCGAATTGAAACCCATTGCTTCAAATAGCACCGAAAGTAGTCGAGCAAAAAACAGGCGAGTTGAAGTATGGCTATTATCCGAGTAATTTTTTTCATCATTTTTCTTTATACAAGTCTTTGGAGTTTTGAATGGGAATCTATTCACCCAGAAAATTGTCAAGATAACGATCAACATTGGATATTTTCTGATTCATCTATCCAATCTGAAATCAATGAAGGGTCGATGAGTCAAATCGAAAAAAAAAGACAAATCCATTTTTCGAATGCCATTGAGTTTTCGCGGGGAATTCCCGCTGATCAGCTTTGTCTCGTTCAGTATTTTCGCGAGACAGAGCAGACAGACCTTTTGAATCAGACCCGTCAATTTCTCTACGCTTCTTTTGCTGAAGCAGGGGGTATCCATTCTCGTGAGCTTCACGAATGGCTTTATCCTCATGAAGACTCGTCTTCTTTTCTGTATCACCCATCCCTTCTATCAATGGCTCCATTGCATTATTCATCTCTGCAAAATGTCTTAACCATCTTTCTCAAATGGAATTCTTTTTTCCTCAATCTCTGGGGCCTTCTTCTCATCACGTCTCTCTACCTTTTTTTTGGAAATCGAATGAAAATTTGGACGAGCTGGGGAATTCAATCCCCTCCCTCAGGTGCCTTTTCGGCCGCCCTTCTGCTTCTGATTTTTTCATTCACCTCTCTCTTAGACCTTCGAATAGGGGCTTTGGTTTTGCTCATCTTTCTAAAACCCATGTTTAATTTTAGGCAAACTATCTTAGCCGCCCTAGCTCTCTTGCTGCTATGCGCCGGAGACTATTCGCGTCAGTTGTCTCATCAAATCCATCCTAATTTATCTGAAGATTCGAATTACCAACTTCATAGAATCATCTGGGGCCCTGCGTCTGATTCATTGCCTCACTCAGGCGCGCTGTCGCGTTCGATATGGGCTTATAAAAAGGGCCAATATTCTCTAGCCTTGTCTGAGGTTGAAAAATTCGAGTATCTACACCCCCAATCCTATTGGCCGTATGTCATTCAAGCAGCCATTCAGAATGCTCAAGGCGAACACGATCAGGCTCTAGACTTTTTGCGCAAAAGTTTTGAAAGAGGATTAGACGAAAGTGTCTTCTACTTTAACACCCATCTGATTTACAATGCTCAGCGAAGAGCGCAGGCCTTTGAAAATGAGAAAAATCTTTACGAAAATCAACGTTTGCAATTTCAACACCAATATCAGCAGAGGCTAAACCCTCGCTTGCGCAAAAAATCGTCACTTACGTTTTTGCTTCCCCTTCCCGACTTTAAGTCAAACCTCAACGAGTTGTTTCCTTGGAAACAACTACTCACTCCTACATCGACCTCAATCCTCGTGGCTCTTATTGGTCTCATTGCTCTTTTTACTCCTTGGCACCATCTCTTATCTAAAAAGTCAGTGCTACTACAATATCGAGAAATTCGCAACAATTTGATTCACTATCGTCGTCGTAAACAGCTTTCTCATATTATTCAATTGAGTGCGACTCCTTTGCTCTCTTCTCATGCGATACCCCTTGCCACTTTAAGGATGGGTGCCTTAGCCCTTCTTATGACGCTGACCTCATTCTTCTTTACTAGCCAATGGGGATATTCACTCTTTGGCTTCATTCTTTTGGTATGCTGGTATGTTTGGAACGTCAACATTCAAAGAAATGAGGAGCTGTGAAATTTACAGGATCTATCGATGGTGTTGATCTTGCCGGCGTTTTTCAGATGTTCGAAAGTCAATCTCTCACGGGCACTTTTACGGTTGAAAGTGGTGAAGAAAAATTCATCTTCGAAATTTGTAATGGCTTGCTCGGCAACTCTCATTGCAAAAGCAGAAACATGCGTCGTCGCATCAACCGCTTTCTCTATTGGGCCATTGGAAGTAAACAAAACTTCAGAGACTATCTGGTGCCCACCTCAGGTAACCCTTTTCGCTCGCTTTACAGAGCCCATGAGTCTGGATTTTTAAAACGAAAAGATTTCATTAAGGCCTACAAATATTTTAGGCAAGAAATGTTTCTTGAAATTTTTCGCAAAGCGAGAGGGCATTGTGATTTTAATCCTCACGACGTCCCCGCCCAAGGCCCCGCATTAACTCCAATTAACCATCTATTGATGGAATCCATGAAGGTAATTGATGATTTAAAACGGAGTCGCAAAGACTACCCTCCACACACCGTATTTCGACTGACAGATGCCGCTATTCAATTAATTGATTCTCACCCTAATCCCCCCTCACCCTTTGAAAGACCCGCCTTTCATCTCGCCGAAAAAATGCGCAAACCTCTAGAGCTAGAGCCTCTCATTTTTCACAGCTTTTTACATCGCGATCATATCATTCGAATTTTGTCTGGCATGAAAAAAAAAGGTTGGATCCTCATTGAAGAATCCAACCTAAATAGTCCGACTTTATCGCCGATGTTATGGCCTCAATGGGCCACTGCTGTATTATGGAGTCTTTCAGCCTCTTTGCTACTATGGCAACTCAAACATCTATTGACAGATCTTTACCAATGACATTTTTAACATTTTAAACTTGGTAATCCACCACTTTACCCATCTCAACAACATCTTTAATAAATTGAGCAACCTCGACGTGCCGGGGATGGACTTTGTAAATATTTAGTGCTTCAAGACTTTCAAATTCAGAATAAAGAACCAAATCAAAGGCTCGCTCTGAGCAATCAATGTCTACTCCAACTTCAAAAGCTTTAATTTCTGAGATCACTGCAGGAAGGGCTTCAAGAAGCTCTTTTGCCTTTTTTCTATTTTCTTCTTTTCGCTCGCCTTTAAATTTCCACATCACAATGTGCTTAATCATCTGTCACTCATCCTTTCCATTTTTGCCACAAGATCATTTTATCAATGGCAGATCAAAACAAGTTATCTCTACCGAAAACTTAAACGAATGTCTGCATCTCACAAAAATGCTTTTTTAATAGAAAATAGACCGCCAAATAAGAAAAAAGAGGCAGAGATACTCTGCCTCCTTCCATCCCACACCTGCTAAAGCAGGTGTCCCCGACGAGCCTTACCAAGAGGTCCGCCTAAGCGAACAATATGATCCCCTCTTGGGCTACGATTCAAATAAAGGAGCGTTTAACTTTCATTTGCCGCAAGGGTAAACAAAAGTTTACATAAGGGTTATATATTCTAAAAATTTAATGGGGGAGGCAATGACCTCATTAATTTACAATCCCTTCCAATTATTCAACATAAAAACGAGAACAGCCCTTAAATATAGGGATAGAATTAGCACATAAGCGAGAACGATTTGTAAACTTATTCCTCTTTGGATTATTCTAATTCACAACTTTTTTGCAAGAGATTTCCCCCAAGTTTCGACGGAATTTTTACCTTTGCCCAATCAGGAGAACGTTATGAATTATGCTGATGCGGGGGTTTCCCTCGAACGCGCCGACAAGGCCATGGCTGGAATTAAAAATTCGATCAAAAGCACCTTTAACAAACACGTTTTAGGCGATATCGGTAGTTTTGGCGGATTATTTGACATTAGTAACTTGCCCGAAAAAGAGCCCATCTTAGTGAGTTCAGTAGACGGTGTAGGCACCAAACTCAAAATTGCATTTGACACCGAACTGCACGACCGTCCAGGTCGCGACATCGTGAACCACTGTGTAGACGATATCTTGGTGCAAGGCGCTCGTCCCTTATTCTTTTTAGACTATGTGGCTACTGGCGAATTAAAAGACGGTGTTCTCGAAGAAATCGTGCGCGGTATGGCTGAACAATGTGTCGAAAACAAATGCGTTCTTATCGGTGGTGAAACTGCCGAAATGCCTGGCTTTTATGCCGAAGGCGAATACGACATTTCTGGAACGATCATCGGTGTGGCTGATCGCAGTCGTTTAGTGACTGGCGAAAAGGTTGCCGCGGGCACAAAAATTTTGGGACTCGCCTCTTCTGGACTACACACCAACGGTTATTCACTTGCTCGCAAAGCTCTTTTTGAAGTGGGCGGATTTGATGTGAACTCTCAACCCGAAGGTTTCGACACCACTTTGGGAGACGTACTTTCAACCCCACACAAAAGCTACCTCAAGCCTCTATGGCCCCTCATTGAGCGCGGTGATGTTTTGGGAATGGTACACATTACGGGTTCGGGTTTCCAAGGAAACATTCCTCGTATTCTTCCTAAAACTTGTGATGTGGTTATTGACCGCACTGCATGGGAAGTTCCCGCCATTTATAACCTTATTCAAAAAACGGGCGACGTAGAAAAAGACGAAATGTACAACACCTTCAATATGGGTGTGGGAATGCTCGTCTTTGTCGATGCAGAAAAAGAAGCCGAGCTCAAAGCTGAACTCGAAGCCGCTGGCGAACAAGTGTGTTTTGCTGGTGAAGTCATCGAAGGACTCGCTGCCGTCCTCGTCGGAGAAGGAGAGCTGCGCGACGACGCGCGGCGCGCCGAGGGCGGCGGCGCGGGACAGGGATCGGGTGGCGGGCGGCGAGGGCGAGAGCGGCGGGGAGGATGCGTCGGAGGAGA
>JBNKYI010000146.1:0-6477 GCA_050300815.1 Fibrobacterales bacterium | reverse complement strand
AAATATTTGTCATGGATAACAAGTATCTCGGCATGGTTCGCCAATGGCAAGAGCTTTTTTTTGACCGACGCTACAGCGGAGTTGACCTCTATGGCAATCCCGACTTTGTCAAACTCGCCGAATCTTATGGCATCAAGGGATTGAGAATTAAGCGAAGTGCTGATGTCTCCAAAACAATTCAAAAGGCGCTTGATTATAACGAAGGACCCATCCTCATCCACTGCGAAGTTGAAAAAGAAAGCAATGTATTTCCGATGATTCCCGCAGGAGCACCTTACAACAAAATGATTATTGAACCCCCTAAAGTTAAACTCGAAAAACCCACAGGAAGTACCTAATGTTTGATTTCGAATATCCCAGTCACTCGATTTCGTTGACCGTCGCAAACAAACCCGGTGTTCTCGTGCGGGTTGCCCTCGTGTTTTCAAGAAGGGGATACAACATTGACTCGCTCGTGGTATCTCCTGCATTAGATGGCAAATTTGCGCGCATGAATATCGTCGCCCGAGGCAATCCCGAGACATTAGAACAAATCATTCTTCAACTCGAAAAACTCGTCGATGTCATTCATGCCGAAGACCACACCGGACAACACGCCGTAGAAAAAGAGCTCGCGCTTCTGAAAATTGAATGCACTCCTGATGAAAGGATTGGTCTTTTACAACTTGTTAACCACTTTAAAGCAAAAACCGTTGATATGACTCCTGATTCTATCGTCATTCAAATTACCGGAAATAGCGAAAAAATTGACGCCTTTAGAGACAACATGTTGCAATACAACCTAATTGAATTTATCCGCACCGGTAAAGTGATCATGATGCGTGGGCACATCCCCACTTAAACCATTTAGAGGTGTCTTTAAATAAAGGACACCTCTAAAAATTTATTCATCTGTTAGGATTAACAATCCTAACGAAACTGGACTTCCCTTCGCATCTAGATAGGATTCTAAATAAATCTTTTTCGACAGCGGAATCAGTTTCATATCCAAGACGACTCCCCCGTCTCTAACGCTCGCAGGCCCTGTCGGAACGCCAAGCAAAGAAGAACGCTCGTAGACAAAAACACCCTTGCCTTCAGGAGACAACTTCCAATCTTTCGTACCATCTTGACTTTGCCAGACCTTGCAAGTTTCATCATCCACATCACAATCAATTTCATAGGCCTCGCTATAACGCTGATTCCACTCTCTTGAATAAGCACATGAGGTGATTTTTCTCCCTGCATCTGAGGCTCGACCTAATTCTTCTTGTATTTGCAATAGATCGGCAGGTTGATCAGAGGCTTGCTGATAAACCACCAAAAGCATGCGATAAGAATCGATGTCTGTGGGGCATTGTCGAGTCTCTTCGACCTGCTGAGTGGTTTGCAAAACTTTTAATTGCAGCCCCTTATCGAGATCTGCGTTTACGCGATAGGTCTCTAATTCTTTTTCTTGACTTCCCGAGGGAATAAACACGATTTCTCCTGTGGTGTCTCTCACCGCCAAGCCCAAGTCTTCTTTGGCTTCGGCAAGGCAAAGGCGAACGTGATCAATCACGGTGTTTGAACCTCCCGAAATAAAATCGACCCCCATCTCGATTTCCCATAAAGAGGCCACTAAATCGTCACCCGTCTTTGTGGTTTTAATGTCGCAATAATCTTCTTCACGAGTTCCATCAATAAAGACCAAGTTCGCTTTTAACTTTGTGAGAATTTGAAAACCAGCGGGGATGTCTTGCAAAGAAAGTAAATCGGGCACTTCAAGAAAAAGTTGGCGAAGAGCCTGAGGCCCATCAAACTGTGGAAGTAAAGAATCGTTGCGAGCATTTTTTTGCGCGAGTGAATCCGAATATTGCCAAGTGAGGTCGGGGGATTGAAATACGGCATTCTGAGCATAAACCGCCGAGTAGAAAAATCCCGCTATCAATAAGAATCGAGTTAAAAATTTCATTTTTTGAAAATAGAAATCTTATGCGAGTGGGATCTGAATCATTGGCGACTATTTTGAATTTAGCTTGCGCTTTAAATTCAACCATTAATCTTGCACACAGCGCACCGAGTAAGCAACGCCTTTATCATTTAAGTGCACGAAAAACCCATCGGATTGCGCCGTTGTATAAGCATAATCCGCATTGATGCTATCATACTCAGTAGAAGTCCACCAGCTTCCTGAATACCCTCCGTCACTATAACCTAAAACAGTAGAGCGATTACCGCTAGGGAGTACCGAAAATCCAAAATCGTCTGTGCCTTTATAAGTGTCTTCCCAAACCGTCGTTGCCTTTAGCACAGGGCTTATTGCTTGCCAACCTTCGGGGCATACTCCCTGCACACCACTTGGATTGGTTGCGCTTTGCCCCTCGCCTGCCAATACGGCTTCCCAAGTATACAAGCGACCATAGGTATCACAATTGGCGGGAAGGTCGTCATAGCAGTATGAACCTGAGGTTGTTTCAAAGTTGAGATTTTCTGCCATCCATATTTGGGTGCCAATGGCCGTGGTTTTATAAGTCTGTCCATTTCGATCATCAACAAAAGTGCCCGTATCGAGCACACGAACAAACGACGATGAAGAAGACTCTACCGAAGAAGAAGGGTCTATCGAAGACGACCCAGTAGTTGACGAAGAAGAAAGCGGTATCCCCGCGCTTGAGGAGTCTAAAGATGAACTTATTTCTAACTCAAGACCTGTACTATTTTTGCTGCACGAAATTAGTGCAATAAGTAAAGAAAACCATAAAACTTTGCCATTGCCTAACATAAAGTCGCTCCTATTCTATCCTCAATGTATTTACTTGAAGGCGCCTTTAAAAAGATAATTTGTGAATTTAAGTGTATGCAGATTAAAACGTGATACGGGACAACCCCAAGAGCTCTTGATTAGCAAGAGGGTTAAACGGCACCGTGAAGAGCCAGTTTCTTGAGTCTACTCGGGCCAGTTTCTAAAATTTATAGCTTGATAAGATTCTGTTTCTGGAAACAAATCGCCATCATAAACAATGACTCCCTTTTCTTCTGTTTTAGAAATCTTCTGAAAATAGTTGACCCCTTTTGAAAAACTTTCATGAAAAGTTCGTGAAGATTTTATTTCTACTGGAATAACGTTTCTTCCCTTTGGAAACAAAGGGTCCACTTCATTTTGATTGTTGTCTCGGTAAAAGAACAATCCGTGCTCTTTACCTTGATTGAAACGGTGTTTGAAAGCTTCCATCACAACCATATTTTCAAATAGGTTTCCAAACAGAGGGTCGCGCTCTAATTGCTCTTCGCTTTCAATACCCAGCAAATAACATAACAGACCTGTATCGAGCATATATAGCTTGGGCGATTTTGTGATTCTTTTACCATGGTTTTTATAATATGGGGGCAAAAGAAAAACCAAAAAGGACGCCTCTAAAACACTCAACCACTTCTTGAGTTGTGGGCTGCTCACCCCAATTTGCCCTGAAATACTATTTAAATTCAATTCTTGACCTACTCGCCCAGCAAGAATACGCAAAAATTGCTCAAAGGCATTTTGCTTTTCGATTTGCATGAGTTGTCGAACATCTCGTTCAACATAGGTTCGGTAATAATCTCGATATAGACTTTGGGGACGGATTTTTTCTGCGTACAACCTAGGCAGAAATCCATTCAACATCAATTTGGCCCTGCTTGCCAAGCGCTCTTTTTGGCCAAGCTCTGCCAATGAAAGTGGGAGTAAATTCAACAGGGCCGTACGCCCCGCCAAAGACTGCGTCACCCCTTCTCGCAGCGAAAGTTGATGACTTCCGGTGAGTATAAATTGTCCTTTTTGCTTTGGTTTTTCATCAACCAAAACCTGTACCCAAGAAAGCAACTCAGGCACATTTTGAATTTCATCCAAAATAAGAGGTGTTTTGAATTGTGCAAAAAAGCTCTTAGGGTCTTCTTGGGCCAGCCTGCGCACTTCTGGATTCTCTAGGTTTACATAGGTATGCTTTGCAAACACCTTTTTTACTAGAGTGGTCTTACCTGATTATCGTGGGCCTATTAGAGTCACTACGGGGTATTCCCCTGCCGACAATTTGAGTTCTTTTGTGAGTATGCGCTCTTTCATTTATACAAATTTAAACTTAAAGTTTAAATTTGTATAAATGAAAGTTGATTTTTGTTGGGATTTATTCAGATGTGTTTCCTCATTACCCGAACGCGTAAAAAATGCGAAGGCATTTTTAGCGGAGATAGGCTGCGGACCTTCAGCGGGGCGAACGGAGGTCTAAAGCCCTTTGAAGAATACCTCTGCGGTTCAGATCAAATATTTCCATAAAAAAAAGACCACCCTATCGGATGGTCTTGAAATGTGGTTTTAAGAAGAATCAATCTTTCACACAACGAACAGAGCGCCCTAAGGACCTACTACCGAAATGGCGGCTGAAGTAGTCGAAACCGTAATTCAGGTACCGATAGAAGGCATAGGAACTTGTAAATCCTATAGAAGACCAGAAGAAACCGTTGTAGCCCATAGTGTAGAAACTGCCATCGGTACTCCGGAAGCCTGCCGCGAGACCTGCAAAGCCAAAATCATCGGTGCCATTATCAGTAGAGTTCCATCCTGCAGTTGATTTCAGTTTCACCCCAATCTGAGTCCAATTATCCTCAGATTTACCACTTAGGCCTGTTTGCTCTACGATGTATTCTGCCAAGGTTTCCCACTCCGCGTCACTGGGCAAGTGCCAGCCTTCGGGGCAAATTCCTTGCACACCACTTGGGCTCAAAGTAGAAGAGGCTGCACCATCCATAGCCGTTTCCCACTCGTACAATCTTCCATAAATTTCACAATTTGAAAGATCATTATCATAACAATAAGAATTAGAAAATTCTGTTGAGCTAGCTGTCTACAGAAAAAGCTCTTTTAAAAACTCTTCAGATTTTCGGAATACAATTCCCTTTTCGATTTTTTCATTTCTCAAATGTCTAAAAAGCATGACCCCAGGTATGTCATATTTTTGGTAGAAATAAAACAGTTGCTTACTCGAAGCAGTAAGAGAGTTTTTCACCTCAATCATTTGCACAGGAGCCTCATCATCTACCAGGCAAAAGTCGACTTCTTTTTTTTCTTTGGTGCGCAAATAATTGAGATGCATCTTTTTGGCTTGATAGTCTTGCAATCCGAGACAGTGTTTAAAGAGAGATACCGCAATAAAATTTTCAAATCGAGCCCCTTCATCGCCATCCACTAATCCCGTATCAAAAAAATAAATCTTTGGCTCTTTTAACAAAGACCTAGCGATGTTTTTAGAAAAGGGAGTGACGCGAAAGATGATATAAAGCGACTCAAAAATCTCGATGTATTTTTTTACTGTATTGGGTGAGATGCCAACATCTTCTGCTATTGAAGTATATGAAATGGGGCTACCCACGCGTTTTTGAAGTAGCTTCAAAACAAGTTGAATAGATTTAAAGTCATGCACTTTCTCAAAGTCTAAAATGTCTGTGCGAATCAAACCATCAATATATTGATCGCGCCAGCGCTTGGCATCTATTTCATCTGATAAAAGAAAGGGTTCAGGGAATCCACTGCGTTCTATCAAACGCTCTTGATCAGACTCTTCTTGAATTAAATCGATTTCTTTTAAAGAAAATGGCAAAAGTCGGTGTCTAAAAAATCGACCTGCTAAGGAATCGCCACTTTGCCGAAAAACCTCTAACCTAGCCGACCCTGTAACGAGGATATGCAGAGATTCTGGTTTTGTATCATAAACCCCCTTTAAGTAGTTTTTCCACTCGGGCATTTTGTGGATTTCATCAAAAACAAGCAAGTCGGTTTTGGGTAACCAAGACTTCGCTTCAATGATTTCTCGATCTTCTTTTAAGTCATAATTGAGATAAACGGGATTATTGTAATTCTTGGCTATTGAATGAGAAATCCATGTCTTTCCAACCTGCCTAGGGCCAGAAATGAAGACCATTTTCTTTTTTAGATCTTCTTCAATAAAAGTTTCTTGGTATCGTCGCATATTGACTAAAGTATCTTATAATGCAAAATAGTCAAGACTTTTTTGTATTCTATTGCAGAATAGTCGGTTTTTGGTTGATTACCCCGCCTACTAAAAAAAACCTTGGGCTTTCGACCTCCGTTCGCTTCGCTGAAGGTGATTAATTTAGTCACCCAAGCTCCGTACACTACGTTGAAGCTTAGGTAACTTATCTTGCCTATAAATGCCTTCGCATTTATGACGGCTACGTCTCCGCTATCAAGGCAGCGCCTTGATAACGCGTTCGCCTCTGCGGTTCTCATCCGCACATACGAAAAAAGGCCGACTTGTAGTCGACCCGAACCCGTTACAAACGCGCTGCGTTTGTAGGGGAGATAATTGAAAGCTACTCCAGTGAAACGATCGGAGTATCTTTCAATCAAAGACCACTGTATTTCATTGAAAAAGAGGCTATGCGGATTGATGGTGTCTCTATTATTCCTTCGGAATGAGCCACCACCCTGCGGGCGCGCTAAAGCACGTCCAAAATTTCTTTACA
>JBNKYI010000145.1:0-6507 GCA_050300815.1 Fibrobacterales bacterium | reverse complement strand
CAATCTCTAATTTGCAGTAAAGAGCACCCAGTTTTTGGTTATTTGCCAGTAGAGACTAGTGTTAGAGATAAACAATCCACTTATTATAAAGTATTAGGCGAATGTGACAAAGCAGGGAACTCAACAAAGTTTATTGAATTTATGTTGGAGTTACTCGACGAGCAACTCACTGACATTCTTAATGAGCCCGGTGAAGCAAAAACGCAAGAAACAAGAATTGAACTATGGAAAAAGAAAATAGGCAATTCAATGTTTAGTAGAAAAGATTACCTCATCGAATTTAAAGAAATCTCATCAGCCACAGCGAGTAGAGATCTTAAAATTGCAGTTGAGGAGGGTGCTTTGCGAAAGGTTGGAGACAAGAGGTTAACGAAATATTCCTTCAAATAGATTTGGTTGTCGCTGCCTATCCGTTTGAATTTTGATACCAGTTTGTAAAAAATCAAAAGCCCCTAGATGAATCCGGGGGCTTTTGATTGTGAGTGAGTGGTTGTGGAGTACTTCTAATATATCGCTAAAATTTTTAGAGTGTTACTTTTTTTCAAAAAAAAGTGATTTTTTTCTAAAAACCTTGATTTTCGCGGCTTACGCCAAGGGCGATGATATATAAAATGGCATTTTTAGACTCTAAACCTAGGGTTTCGTTAATGAGATCGTCAAAATAACCGCCGACGCCCGACATCCCCATTGGGCTGTGAGTGCAGAGAAGATTGAGTCTTTGCCCAATACGCCCCGCATCGGTGCAGAGGTAGCGATAAATGCGGTCTCCCCACTGAGCAGTGGCTGCATTTAAGTCTGAATAAGCGACCAAAAGAGCAGAAGATTTAATTCCGATATCTTGACCGAGGCAAGCCTCGGCCATCATTCCTTTGTTGAGACTGCGAGAATGGTCTCTGCAAATTTCTCCTAAAGAATCTAAATCGTAAGTGGCCTGAGGCAAGTCTTCTATGTTTTGTGCGGCGAGTGCAAACTTTAGGTGGCCTTTGCTCATTTGCGACTCGGGATGAGTGAAGGCGACTTGTAAAGTGCGTTCAAGCCAAGAGAGCGGAATAGGAGAACCTGAGAATTCGCGACAAGAACGGCGATCGCGAATAGCGAGAGGCACATTTTCTAAAAATCGATGGTAGGCAACGCTTTTTTTGCAACTTGCTTGAACGGGTTTAATTTCAGCAAAGGGTCTTTGAAGATACTCGACTTGATTTTGTTTGTACATCATGGGTTCTTCGAGTTGAGCGATACGCCGAAACGATTCTTGAGGAGAGGGGTTTTTCGTTTGAAATATTGTGATGGGTTCGTCAGTATCGTAAACTCCGGCAACAGACAGGGGAACTTCATCTTCATCCATGAAGTTTAGGTCGAGTAGGGCTTGGTCGTCAAAAGAAGGAAAAAGTCTGAAGTGGCGGCGGCTGAATTCGGCGAAAAGAACTGAATTTTCAATGGCATGCCCTAGATCAAGTAGCATCCGTCTGTAAGTGCGTTGCTTGTAACGCCACTCTCCCCGAGAGAACTTTCCGGTGTAAATCAAGAATGCTTGAGGAAGAGCTTCATCGGCTCCGGCAATTTGAGAGACTAAACGATGATAGGCGTCGGGGCATTCCATCTTTCCCAACGACATTTGCAGGGGGTGAAAATACCATATCCCTTCTCCGAGAGAATGCTCTTTTGATGTGCACAAATAAACTTCGATGGGATAGAGACCTCCCGCCGATGGATTGCATCTGAAGTAGTAGACTTGTTGAGGAGTTTCGTAAAGTGAGCTGACTCCACAAGTGAAATAAAGCAGGCGGGCGAGATAAGAAGATTCGAGCCCATCGCTAGAATCGGCTAGAGCATCCCATTGACTTTGGTCGCTGGGGGGCTTTAAAAATCGCAGGTGGGGGGTAAGAGAAATGGGGTTGTTTTCGAGGAGTTCTTTGAACTGTCGGGGTTGTTCATTCCACTTCACATCTCCAAGACGATCAATGGTGCGAGGATTGTACTTGGTGAATTCGTGGTAACGTTCAGTAAATGAAGCCATAGGGGAGGATCTTGTAATTATTCGGGGGACTTAAAAATTAGTTTAGCGCGCTCTTTTTAGAGGGCTCGAAGTGCGTAAAGAAATAAAAAGAGAGGGCAAAGAGAGGTGGGTTTGGGATATTTGGTGAATCTTCTGTATTTACGTAAATTTGGGTCTCTGTGAAAAATTCAATCTTATTCATCAATCTACTTTTGACATGCATTACCAGTGCAGCGAGTTTCTATGGCAACCATAGTCACTTAGATTACCGCACGGCCAAAACCCGCCACTTCAGCTTGCACTACCCTAAAGAGTTGTATTTGTATGCAGACCAAGCAGCGCAGCTTGCCGAGTCGGTTACCGACAGCTTGACTCGCCGTTATCAAGTGGTTTTACCCCGTTTAGATGTGGTTCTCGAAGATGCACTCTTTTCAAATGGCCAGGCAAATAGCGCCCGTCATGCACTTAAACTTTGGGTGTCTGATTGGGGGTTTAAGCTTCGCTCGACTCATCCTTGGCTCCCCGATGTGGTGACCCATGAGTTTTCACACATCGTTTCGCTATGGGCTGGGGCGAAAACACCCCCGTGGCTTTTTGGCCTTCACCTAGGTTATCAAGATTTTTATAACGAGTCAGTGCGCACTGATTGGGGAATGATATTGTCAAGTGGGATGGCGGCGGCTTGGCTTGCCGAAGGAACGGCGCAATATGAAAGTGCTCGTTTGGGGTTTGATCGCTGGGACAGCCATAGGGATATGACTTTGCGCATGGCTTTTCTCGAAGATCAGGTGATTCCCCTTGATCTTATGAAACTCTTTCAGAGTGAAAAGGCCATTGATTTTGAAAGAGGCCCCTATGGGCAGGGTTTTGACATGGTGCGTTTTATTGCTGAAAGATGGGGAGATGAATCCATTCCCAAAATTTGGCAAGCGCTAGGTCGTTGGGACAACTGGTCTGTGGCGGGAGCTTTAAAATCGGTAATCGGTGTGGATGATCGAGAACTTTTTGACTTGTGGTTTGCAGATCGATCGTTAAAATATCAACAATGGGCAAAAACGCGAAAGTTTTCTCAAGGCACGCGGATGAATGCTCAAGGCTTTTACACCGCGAATTTGAAATCTTTTGAAGGTGAAGTTTGGGGATATAGCAATTTTGGCAGTTCAAATTGGGAAGGGGGGCTTTTTGCATGGCACGCCAAAGAAGATTCGAGTAAGGCTCAATTTCCCGATAGTTTAGGCCGCTATGGGCTCGGGGCTTTTAGCGTAGATTCCATTGAGCTCGAAAAGGTCTGGCTAGACAACGGGTTTGACTTGCGTCGCGTCGGCAAAGATTTGCAGATTCTCACGCAGGCCTATGGCGAAAGAGATGAAAACGGTCAAACTCATTTTAATCTCTACCTCTACTCTGCTGCTAAAAAACAAGGAGAGTATTTGACCCAAAACCTAAACCTTAGACACCCCATGTTTAGCCCTGATGGGCAGAGTGCAGTAGCGGTGCGCAAGGTTGATGCGCGCAATCAGTACGTGTTGTGGGAGTTTGATTTTAAGTCTGGTGAAGGAAGAGATTTGTGGAGCGGAGGGGGTGCTGATGAATCGGGAGTGCAGGTTTTTAAACCTGTTTATTCTCTTGATGGAAGATGGATTCTCTTTACTTGGTACGATCAAAAAATGAAAAGACTCAGTGTCTATGATCGGGATTCAGGCCAGGTTCATCATCTGCTTGAAGGGGGGGGGGATTATAGAGATGCCGTTTTTGATCAAGAGGGGCGCGATATACTTTTTAGTTCTGACTTTGATGGGGTCTTTGATATTTATCGCTTAAAAAATTGGCAGAGCGAGTCTCATGAAATTTTGCGTTTAACAAGAGTTAAGGGCGGAGCTTTTGAACCTCAAATGATTGAACGTCATTTGCATTATGTAGGTTATGATGCCGATGGATTTAATTGGTACCAGTTAAGTGCAGATTCGATACGACCCGAAAGTCAAAGTGCACGAGACATAGAAAAAGATCGCCCTAGATCAACCGTTGAATTACAAGAAAATTATGAAATTTCGGCCAAGGCGAAAGCTTACAATGCCCTGCCGCGCCAAGTGATTGTGGCCCCTATTTTTATCGGGCAAGAAGCGCCGCAAAATACCGAAAAAAATACAGAGGGCGAGAGTCGCTTTAAAGCGGGGATCAGTTTCACCCTGATTGATCCGGTCGATCACAACACCGTTGATGGCACACTTTTGCTCGAGGTTGGAGAAGGGTTAGATTACATCAACGGCAATGGCGTGAATCCTCGAATGCAAAGTGATTTTACCTTGGGTTGGACAAATAAGAGCACTCCGGTAGATTTTTCACTGCGATATACTCGGGTGAATATGCGGGGGCGAGATACACTCACCAGTGAAGATCCCGCAGTTTTGCCTCAACTCACTCACTATTCAAATCTTTACCAAAATATTCACACTCAGTTTGACTACTCGGTGTTTAAAAAAGGAGACCGCCTGAGCCTAGGGGGTGGTTGGCAAGACATTGGATTCAATTTATATGAACTCGCTGCGCCGTTGAGTTATTCGGTTTATCAATCTTTTTATGGCACGACTGGATTGCAATGGCGACGCTTTGAAGAAGAAGAAGGAAGTGCGATTTTAACTCCGGGATTTGGTCTAGGGCTTTGGTATCGCTTTGAACAAGCCGATCTGTTTCGCCCCAATGGCAAATTTTCAGATTCTTTTGAAGTTAATGAGGCGGGAGTGATATCCCCGATCTTTACTCCTTATACGGTGCAAACTTTGCACGGAGATGGGGTTTATGTGCTTGGGGTGCCTTGGATCGGTGGCGTGTTGAGCGCTGAGGCTTTGGGGCAATCTTTGCTCGGTGTGCGCAGTAACGCGCAAGGGGTTGATGATTTTTTCTTACCTGGTATACAAGTGGTTGGCTATCCTTATCTAGACGGTGAAAATGTTTTGTTTAGAGGTGAAAATAGTGTGCAATTTTCGCTGAGATATCAACGTCGTTTGTATAAGCTGAACAGAGGCTGGAGGTCGTTGCATCACGTAGGGGCTTTTTTAGACCTAGGCGCTCATTGGTCAACTGCTTATAACGGAAAGTTCTATAAAGGAACTTTGCAAGGCGTGAGCTCATTGCACAGTGAATTGCGTTTAAGTAATCGTATTTTTTACGGCATACCGATGGAGATTTTTGTGCGAGGCGAGTGGGGATTGAACTCTTGGAATGACTATCAACCCAAGGCGATAGGGGTCGACGGACTGCCGACTCGAATTCACGCGGGGCTCGTCTTTCGTTTTGACAACCCCGGAGAATTAATCGATCTAAGACCGCGGCATGGAACATGGAGCCTTCGGTGATCTTAACAGCCGAAAATGTTTACAGATGTTTTCAGGGGTTAAAGCAGAAAGACTCAACATCAGCGGCCTTTTTGCTTGAGGGTTGGGCAGATCAAACCCTGCGCTTTGGTGTGTCTCCTCGTAGAGTTTACACAGGCAGCGCCAACGGGAGTGAGTGGATCAATTTTTGTAAAGAAATGGAAAGGCTTCCTACAGAGAGAAATTCGGGAGGCTGGTTTGTTTTGCTGGGCTACGATATGGCGAGGGCCTTTGAAAAACTGCCGAAATTGAGTCAAAAGGGCCCTCAACTTCCCGATTTTTGGGCGGGTTATTTTGATTCGATTTTTGAATTTGATCCAAAAAGTGGCGAGTGGCGAGGTGATGTTCCTGAGCTTTGCGCTCAAGATCTCGCTCCTTATCAAAGTGGTGAGCTCAGTGATTTAGCATCTCTTGAACAGTATGAAAGCGGGGTCGAAAAAACCCGCGAATACATTTACGCCGGAGACATTTTTCAAGCCAATATCGCTCATTGCCTTAAAGGGAAGTTCTCTGGCGACTCCCTCGCCCTGTATCGCGATATGCGGCGCCTTAATCCCAGCCCTTATGGGGGATATTTTTCGTGCCCTGCTCAAAAGTTTGATGTCATTTCAAATTCTCCCGAGTTATTGTTCGATCTTAAGGGGGGTGTGCTAAGGGCGAAACCCATTGCGGGCACTCGTCGTCGGGGAAATACTCCTCAAGAAGATGAGCGTTTCAAAAAAGAATTGCGAGAAGTGGTTAAAGAACAGGCCGAACATTTGATGTTGGTCGATTTAGCTCGCAATGACCTAGGGCGAATATCCCATTATGGAACAGTCGACGTGCCTCTCTTTGGCGAAATTGAAAGTTATCAGAACGTGCATCATTTGGTTTCAACGGTGGTGGGCAAACACAATGGAGCAGGAGTGATTGAAACCCTGCGAGCGACCTTTCCCGGAGGGACTATCACCGGAGCGCCTAAAATTCGTTCGATCGAAATTATCAACGAACTCGAAACCCATCGCCGAAATTTTTATACGGGAAGCATGGGGCTCATCCGTTCTTCTGCAGAACATGAGTGGAATATTTTGATTCGCACGGCTGAAGTGGTGGGTGAAGAAATTTATCTCAGCGTGGGTGCGGGCATAGTGGCTGATT
>JBNKYI010000144.1:0-6520 GCA_050300815.1 Fibrobacterales bacterium | reverse complement strand
AATCCCAAAAGACCATAATGAAAGAAGCAAAAATAGGCAAAATCCAACGAAAGGTTTTTGTCGCGTTTTTGTATTGGTTGGTGAGAATCTGAGCGAGTACCCAAGAAACATAACCCGTGCCAAAATAAGCCAAACCAATAAGTGAAGGCACTTGCCCGATGCGAGGCCCAGGCAATTGGTCGGGGTAATAATAGTGACCAAAGGGAAAGCCCGTGGCGACACTTAAGTTTTCCATGGCAAAGGAAATCCCCAAACATAAACCTAAAAACCAAAGAGTGCCTTTTTTACCGTATTGCAAATAACAGTGGTACAGGCTAAACCCAAAGGTCGACAAGACAATTCCCGCAATAGCCAGAGTCCAAAAATTAACCGCTAAACTAGCGATGACATAAACAAGAAGGAGTATCCAAAGAATTGTTTTTTGCTTGCTTGTCATTTGAACCATGAGACGACGTCCTTTTGTTTACTTTTTAAATATTCATTGCATTTTAAAAAATGACCGCATCCCATAAACCCTCGGTAAGCCGAAAGCGGAGAGGGATGGGGCGCTTCTAGAATACAGTGTTTCTTAGGCTCAATCAATGTTTTTTTCTTGCGGGCAAAGCTTCCCCATAACATAAAAACCACGTCTTGGGTCTCTTGAGAAACGGCCTTGATAGCGGCATCGGTAAATTCGTGCCAGCCAATATTGGCGTGACTATTGGCTTGGTGAGCTTCGACGGTGAGTGAAGCGTTAAGAAGCAACACACCTTGCTGGGCCCAATGGCTAAGGTCGCCCGACTTGGGGATTGTTTTGCCAGGGCAGGCGTTAGAGTCATCGATCTCTTTATAGATGTTTTGCAAGCTGGGAGGGAGGGCTATGCCTTCGGGAACGCTAAAGCTCAAACCGTGGGCTTGGCCAGGCCCATGATAGGGGTCTTGCCCTAAGATGACGACTTTCACTTTATCTAAAGGACAAGAATTGAGGGCGTTAAAAATCAGTGGCCCAGGAGGAAATATATTTTTGCCTTGGGCCTTTTGCGCTTTGAGAAATTCTTTGATTTTTTTGAAATAGTCTTTGGCGAATTCTTCGCTAAGAGCTTCGAGCCAGCTGGCTTCAAGTTGAATGTTTTTTTTAGAGTCGGTCATGGGGTTTAAGGTAATAAAAAAACTGGCATTTTCATTAATGGTGTCAGACATGAGTCTGACACCAGAGCTTATAAATTCAACATCACAGTCTGAGCTGAAGTGTCTCTGATCAATACAAAGCCTCGGCGCTCTTCGCAGGTGGCTCCTACCTTTTTCTTTTCTAAGTCAGCGGTAAAAGCGAGGTCAATAGATTTTGCCCCTAAATTATGTGCTCGCAAAATAGATTGAAATAATATCTGTTTATAGGCGTTGAGTTTGCTGACAGAATCATAATCCATTCCAACAACTTTTGCGTTATAGCGCTCGCCACTAAATTCACTAAAAAGCACGGCGACTAAACGTTGGTTGTCTTTTTCATAAAGTCTAATGACATCGTAATGAAGTTCTTTAAACATAGCCTCAATCATTTTATCGGGGAGCTCAAAAACATTGAGTTTGTGAGAGCGATTAAAAACATTGAGGTAAAGTTGCTTGCACTCTTGTTGTTCTTTTTCTGTTTGAGGTTTATCAAATCGAACGATAAATTGATCGCTAAATCGCAAAACCTCCTTTTTAAAACTGTGACGATATTTTGCATTGAATCTTTGTATATACTCTTCAATGTCAGTAAAATCTAAATCTTTGACGGAATTATTATTAGGTAAAGGAATGCTTAAAAATCCGTTATCAATCATTAGGTCTTTAAGAATTTGCTGCGTAGTTGGGTCAAACTCTCTTATCAAAATTTTACTGCAATTTTCATTTTCAGCGATTTGTTGTAAATGTTGGCAGAAATCCTGAACCCCTTTTTTAAAGTCAGCTGACTCGTGGTTAAAATAAAAAGACCTTCCCATTGAAAAGAGTGTTCCAGTCATTAGCTGATGTGAACAAAGAAATTCAGGATCGTCTTTTCTTATAGCCTCAATTTTTTTTGAAGTAGATTCATTTTCTAGCATGTCTTCTTTTAGCCAAGCAGTAGAATATACAGCTAATACGAGAAGCTTTCCCGATTTATCTGTTGAACGATAATATTGAAGTTTTGAATTTTCACCTTTGTTTTTGTTATTGCTAAAAGCGATCTCAAGCTGAGCCAAATGATTTACGGTGTTGCTCCCAAATTGACCCATATGTTTTTGCCATTCGTCGGAGTCTAATTGGTCAATGCTATTGAAGATCGTATACGGTGAATGCTTATCGGTTGAGTTTTTGACTTGAGTATCGATCTCAGTCACCGTGAGTTGGGCCTTAAATTGTCGAGTTAAATCCGATAGACTGCTACCTTCTTCTTTTAATCCAGCGTAGTATTCTTCGCTTAAGGCAACCACCATCGCTTCAATATCTGTCAATTGGTGAAGCCCGTTGACCATAAAGCGAATTCCTCCTTTTTTCATTGAGACTGCAGGAAAGGAGGCTGAATTTAAATAAAAGCCTCTTTGCTTTAATCTTCTTTGAATATTTGAGATGACCTTGTGATTGCCTGCGGGAATAAAAAAGAGAGGGGTGGGTGTTTCGGCGAGTTGGGGCAATCGATACTTGAGCAAAAGTTGGTTGGTGTAGGCAATTTTATTCGCAAGGTCTATTTGGCGCAGTGCAATTTCTTTGCTTTGGTGAAGTTTAGCTGAGGCTAAGGCTGCTCCCAACATAGGAGGTTGTATCGGACCACTAAATGTTAGAGTGCTTCCACAGTTTTTAACTTTGTTTTTTGTAGTCTGATCTGGAAATACAATCACTCCACCTGCAGATGCAAATGATTTATTTAATGATGTCGTCAAAATCATTTTAGCGTGGTGATCTATTTGAGAGCGAACATAACCACAACCGTTGGTTCCCGTCCAGCTCATTCCATGGGCGTCATCGATATAGAGATAAAACTTTTTGTATTTGTTTAAAAGTGTTTCAATTTTATTTAAGGGAGCGACGTCTCCATACATTGAATAAACACCATCGGCTAAATACCAAACCCTTGGGTGCTTACTTTGTAAGAACAAAATCTTCTGCTCTAAAGCTTTCATGTCGTTGTGAGGGATTACGGTACAGTAGATCTGTTGCGCGCGTAATAGCTGCGTTGTTAACTGAACACTTGAATGAACTTGCATATCGATGATGACAGCATCTTCGGGGGCTATAAGTACGGGGATTGCAGACAAGTGGCCCAACGTAGTTGAGGCAGAGACGATTAGAGGTTTTTTAAAAATGTGCTCTAATTCTTTTTCTAAATCGCGGTACAAACCAAGAGATAGGTAAGTGCGAGAGGTTGAAAACTGAGTGCCATACCGCTGAAGGGCGTCAATGACTCCCTCGGCAAGTTTTGGGTGTTGTTCTAATCCTAAATAAGAACACGAGCCGAAATTTACATAGGACTCTTGATTAATAGTGATATTAGCATCAGTGATTGCATGATCGTCGGTAAAGTTGTGAACCAATTGTTTACGTTTGCCTTCTTCGACAATTTCATTGAGAATTTCATAAAATGATGCCATTCCAATTTCCCCATTTTCTCGGTAATTTGAGGTAAATATATTCGAATACAAAAATTTTTGAAATTTGCAGAGGTTTCTAACTGAATTCAAAGCGCCTTTTTAACATTATGTAGGTGTCAGACGCGTCAGACACCAAATCCTAAAACGGTCGTCTAAACTTTTGATCCACACCCTCTTGCCAAATATAAAGCAAACGAGAATTCCATAGACGCTCTTGCTCTGAGGCGTCTTCAGGAGGAACATCAAGGTAAAATTTTTCGAGTTTATCTTTGGCTTCATTGGCTTTGATCGATTCTCCTAAGCCAAAATGAATAGCGATAATGAAGTAAAAGCACTTAACTAAAATTTCTCTAGGGGTTCGGCGAATTTTTAGTTGATCGTAAAACATTTGTTGAGCGTATCTTACTTTTTCGACATCAAGTCGGTCTTCTAGACAAGCCCAAAAGAGGTAGTTGATGCCTATATCTGCATGAGCTCCGATTTTGTCTCCCATGATTAAACCATTGCCGCACTTAGAAGCTAGCATAAATGATTTCTGAACGGTATCTAACGAACGGTATGGAGAGTCAAACATGTTGCTCTCGCCAGACTCTGGGTTGACACCGACCATTTTGCGTCGGGTTCCCATGCCAATGGCGATGAGTTTTTTAGCATCGGGTTTGTAAGGAAATGCATCAATTTCATCGGGCTCACCAAAATCTCTGATATCACTAGATGCGAATAAGCATTTGGGGCAAACGGTGACGGTTGTTTTAAAAAAATCCCAAGGGTCGAAGTGGTTTTTGGGATGATAAAGGGGGTAAACGCCTTGAGTCCAGTCTTCGTCATAGCTATCGGGCTTGGGAACAAATAATTTGACCTTCTCATGGCCACAGATATAACAGCCTTTAATGTGTATTTCGAAGGGTTGGGTTGAGGGAGACTCTAAGATTGTTTTACTGCGTGCTGATATTCCGTTTGATGAGTGAAAGATTTGTGAAAGTGTTTCGATGAGGCTTTCTTTGGGGATGGGTTTAGGAAAAAAGTAAAGGGCCCCTAAGGATTGAGCTCTAGACCAAATCGAATCTTTGTCTGCTGAGCTGTAGCAAATGATTTTGAGATTGGGGAGTTTGGTAAGCAGGGCTTTAATTAATTCAAACCCTTCTTCGAGTTCTAAATCGAGATCAACTAAAGCGACACTAGGAGTCCAATTTCCCAAGATTTCAAGAGCAAGGTGAGGTTTGACGAAAGATTTAACGTGGTAATTTGCCCCAGAAATCTGCCGTTCCATCATTTTGATTAAAAAGGCTGAACCCTCTACCAAGAGGATGTCGTTAGACATGTACCACTCCATAGCTTAAGAAAACACCCTGAGATTCTCCCAAAAAAATGAAGGAGTTGCAAGAGTTTAGCTGAATGGTATGGGTGGAGCGGTAAGTAAGAACAAATGGCCAGAGCTCGATTGGGTGTAAAAGAGAAAGGCGGGGGCGCCATCAGAGTGTATCTTACGCCATTTTTTGAGTTCTTGAGCGGGGTCTTTATCAGATCCCCTTTTTTTGACCTCAACGACTCGGAGTTGGTGTTTACTCAGTGCTTGCTTGATTTTGTTGGAGTTTGCCGGGCCCCAAGCGATTATGGGGTAATTCTTAAAAAGAGGATGGGGGATGGGTTTTTCAGAATTGAGATAAGCGATATCGTTATGGAATAAGGCATGTCCATTTTGCGCTGCGTACCAGCGGTTGAGTCCGCTGCGTATAAGTACCTTGGCGGGTTCTGAGAGAAAAGATTGAGGCGTGGGAACAATTTCGGGTTGAGCGCTTAATACGTCGCGCCAAGGGGCTTCCATTGAGCCGCAATCGTGAACTACAGCTCGTAAAGTAGGTTCTGCTGAGGCCATCGAACCTCGGCGAATCAGGGCTTCACGGCAGTCGCGAGACCCTCCCAAAAAATCAATATCTCCTTTGATTTCGAGGGATTTCCAATTGAGCGAAGGACTGAGTTTTAGCAGTGCTCCATCAAAGTAAGAAAGCCAATGCTCAATTTGTTGCAGATTAGGACAGAGGTCGTCGGGATTCCAGTTGCGGCGGCGGTCTGCAGATCGTCGGTCGGGATCACAAAGCAGGATGTCGGCTTTTCTTTTTATAGCGGGCAGAGTGGCATCGCTTTGGAGTGGATAGCGATGAGAGTAATGGCGCATATTGTATTGAAACATTTTGAGGCGCTCTATTGAAAGATCTATACCTAAAATGGAATGGGCTCGATGAAGATGAAGACTGTCTCCCCCCATTCCACAGCAGAGATCAATGATATTGCTTCCCTCAGGCAATAGCTTGTTTTTGTATTGAGATATCCACCCTGCGCTAGACTGTTCGAGAGCGAGTCGGTCTACGAGAAGGGTTTGCTGAATTTGGAGTTTGCCTTGAGCGGGTAATTGAAGATCGATTAAAGCGCTGAGGCTGGCGATGTGCTCTTGGGCGACTTCACGGGCTTTGAGGGCTTTGGGTCGTTGCAGAGGGGAGAGTTGGCGCAAAACGTCAGAGTTTAACAAGGCGTCTATTTTGGTAAAATCGAGTGTTTTTAACATTGAATTGAGCATGAGGGAAAGATAATAGGTGGAGGTCTTTAGGGGGAGTTTATGCCCTTGACTTTTCTTTCAGTAAAGAAGCTTATTTTTTTTAAATATTTTTAAAAAATTCCCTTGCCAATGCGATTAGAAAACTTATAATTGCCCTCACCTTCGAACGGCGCGTAAGAGTGCGAGAGTTGAGGGGTGAGTGGTCACAGAGCCGCTTAGTAAGCTTGAAAGACTTTATAATATGCTTGGAAACTGGTTTGTTTAACAGACAGTTTCAGGGCACCTGTGATTCGATGAGAAATAAATAAAAGCAAGATTGAACTGGAGAGTTTGATCCTGGCTCAGAACGAACGCTGGTGGCGTGCTTTATACATGCAAG
>JBNKYI010000143.1:0-6536 GCA_050300815.1 Fibrobacterales bacterium | reverse complement strand
GAGGTGCTGTCATAATCCTTCAATGGCTGTTTCCATGTTGCTTGCCAAAGGTCAAAAGAGAGCGAAGGAGGGCTGAGTGAATCCCTTCCGAAGTGTCCGAAATGTTTGAACTCTAAGCGTTGGTGGCGCAGAGCTCCGATTCTCAGGGTGTTGCCCCAATGGCCCTGTCGTTTTTCTTTACCTGTGGCAAAGAGATAGCGGCTGCCTTCATATAAGCCGCTGTATGCAAAATTGCGTTCGTTGAGGTTTCCTTGCACGATCCATTGTTGGCGATCAAAACCGGGTTGTAAGATCAGTCCAGGATAATAATTCCCCGAGGAATCTGGTTGAAAAATTCGAAGGGGCTCCCCGCTTTCTCCTTCAATCCATAAAGGGCTATAGCCTTCTCCTTCTTCACCTTCGTAGGGCGAGAATTCCATGGCGACTAAGGGAGTGCCTTCGGCGGGGGTCTGTTGAGAGAGGTTAACCCACCCCTGGGGCGTTTTGAAATACCAACGAAATTTAGGGCTTAGGTCTTTGCTTGACGAAAAGATTTCGCTTTCAAAGCTCAAGGTGTCGAGCGTTTCGCCTGCCTTGATTAGACGGTCTTGTTGATCGTTGTTTAGACGATTGGCAGAGCCTCCTAGAAAGCTTTGATTTTGTGCAGAGACGACGAAGTTTGACGCGCCCTTTTCAAGCCAGAGGTTTGCTTGGGCGAGGGTTTGTTTTGATTCGAGAAGGTAATCGCCAAATTCAATTTCAAGAATTTCGCCTCCGTTGATAGGAAATGCGGGGGTGAGGCTGAGTAATCCCGTGCTGTATTCGATGCGGTAATCGCGCTCTCTTTGCAGTATTTTTCCCTGATAGCGAACAATTTCAGAACCTGGCAAGATTTGTCGACTCGTTTCATTTAGAGAATAGCCAGTCTGTTGCCCTGCTTTAAGTTGAATTTTGAGGTAGTGAGGTTGACTGCGGCTTTGCCCCCAGCTGGCCGATGTGCCCCCGTATTTTTGAGTGAATTGCTGTTGAATCCCCAAAAAGCGTTGCTTCTTTTGCGAAGAGAATAGAGGGAGCCAAGATTCGTTGTCGCCTAAGCGAAGTCGATAGTGTTGGGTGAAGGCTTCAAACCAAATTTGATCAATTTGATTGAGGGGGATAGAGGTGCCCTCTAGACCTATGGGGAATTCGTTTTCGCTGATTTGGGCATCGATGCTCCAGCTAGAGTCTAAAGGCCCTGTAAGATGAAGATCGAGTTGTTGTCTAAAGTCGACATTATCCCCCGATCGAATTTGCAAGAGATGAGTTCCCGTCAGTTGAGGTCGAAGGGGATTGAGAGAGGGAAGAGACGAATAATTGTTGAGTTGCTGTGGGTTGAGAATAGAAACTTCATCATAGCGATGAAACGCGAGAGTATCTTGTGCCCAAGCGTTAAGCGCAATTAATAGAATCCAAAAAAAGATCACTAGGGCAATTTAGCAAAACCCGACGCTTTAACTTCGATACTGCGGGTGAGTAAAAGTTGGTTTAATCGCAAAACATCGACTGAGAGCAAGGGATTTCCCTTCAGCGTTTTCGGGTCAACATGGCCTGAGCAATAATCTTTTTGACGACACTTTTGGATGAAAAGTAAGGAGTCATTTGTGTACCATTTGAGGTGAGTAGGGGCCGCGCTAGAATCTGATTTAAAAAAGAAATAAAGATCTCTCTGGGTTTCAAAAACGCCTTTTACGGGGTTGATAGGGCGACCTTTTACAACCGCGAGATAAAATCCACCTTGGCTTTTAATATCGCGTAAAGGAGGAGAAGAAGGGCTACGCAAGGTAGGTGAGTGAAGAAAGTTTTCGACGAGAACCAAGGGCACAAGAAGGGCGATTAGCGCAAAGCTAAACCTAATCTGTCGCTTTTTCAAAAGCACTTACTTCACAAACTGGGTTCCGCCTAAGCGGGAGATAGAACCCTGAATCTCGCTGACATACTCAGGCAATCGAAAATGAACTTCGGGAGGAATTACGGCACCGGGGAATAAAAAGACAACGACTGAATTCGGATCTTCACCTCCCATATAAAGGGAGTGATGTTGACCATTGTGAACGATATTGTTGAAGCTTTTTTCGCCGAGAAGCTTGGCGATTTGCCCCGTCGAACTGAAAGTTGCCGCGATGAGAGCAGAAAAAATACTGCTATCGCCAATGGGAAGAGAGCCCGCCTCAGCAATTACGGTTCCTCCGAGGTGGGCAACGAGAATAAACTCGGCGCCTGTTTCGCTCAAGATTTGCTCCACGCGAGAATACAAATCAGAAGCATCTGCAGAAATAACAAAAAGATCGCTCATAAAACTCCCTTACTTTTTGGGGATATAAGGCCGCAATTCTATTTCATCTTCGTCGAAATCATCGTCGTCGTCATCGTCATCATCGTCGAAGCTCGGAGGAGGTGGTGCGGCTGCGGGTTTGCGTTGGCTTGGAGTTGATGTTGGGGCTGCTGACATAGGCAACAGATCGTCATCATCATCGTCGGGTAGTATTGGCTTTGTAGCGGGTTTGGGCTGAGGTGCCGGAGCTGCTGCAGGAGGGGGAGTCGGTGCGACTGCGGGTTTAGGAGCTGCAGGTCGAGTAGGAGCCGTTCCTTTGGAATTGAATTTTTCAATGACCTTTTTAGCGGCGAGTTTGAGGGTGTTAATCACCCCTGTTCCGTTATGGGCCGTTGCTTCGGTATGCTCAACTTTGTAAGAGTTTAACGACGCTTCTAAAGTGGCAATGTCCATAGCGCCGGGCAAATCCCTTTTGTTGTATTGAATGACAAAAGGTAAATCCCTTAATTTTAGCCCGTATTCTGCGAGGTTTTCTTCAAGATTTTGTAAGCTCTCAAGATTTTCCTTCATGCGATTGGCTTGAGAATCTGCAACAAAGACAACACCATCCACGCCTCTAAGCACGAGTTTGCGGGTTGAGTTGTAGTAAACCTGCCCAGGAACTGTATAAAGTTGAAACTTGGTCTTGAATCCTTTGATGGATCCTAGATCGAGAGGCAAAAAGTCAAAAAAGATGGTACGATCTTGCTCGGTGTCGAGAGACACCATATCACTCTTCTTATCAGGAGGAAGTTTTTGGTGTACGATTTGCAGGTTAGTGGTTTTACCGCTCAGACCTGGGCCATAATACACGATTTTACAGTTGATTTCTCGAGTCGCAAAGTTTATCGAAGCCATTTAAACAATTTTCCGAGGGGAAACATAAAGTCGAAACTAAAATGTACACAAAAAAGGGCAGAATCCATCACATAGTTTCCTATGAAATGAAAAAAAGGATCGCTAAGCGATCCTTTTTAATTTGTTAAGAAAATCAAGCTGCAGCGCGAGCAGCGATCAGTTTTGATACTTTGCTCTTGTAGTTTGCAACGCGATTTTTGTTAAAGCCGGCTCTGTGTTTGCGCGCTGCTTTGTCCATCAAGCTGTACAAACGAGGAACCTCACCTTTGATCTGTTCGAGATCTTCAGAAGTGCGGATCACTTTCAAACTTGTACGGATGGCTGAGCGGACAGCACGGTTAGCACGGCGGGCCTTCTCAGAGGTTTTCATTCTCTTTTTACATGACTTATGTTGAGGCACGTGGCATTCTCCGGTAAGGTTTTCAATTTTAGGTTGGCCAAAGATAGTATAGGCCCTGAAAAAGTCAAATCTTTTTTGTGAAGGACTTCTTAAAATGGCGAATAAAAAAGCGACGGGGTCGTAGACCACCGCCGCACTTCATGAAAGGAACTTGTTGAGTTTATGAGTCCTTTGAGTCAAAATACAATGATTCTTAATAGAGGTGAAAATGGCAGAGAATTTGACTGAAAAGATTGCAGGACACCTCTAAAAATTCATTCATCCAAAAATTTTCCACGGACAAAGCAATTTTTAAAGGTGTCCTGAAGAAGCATCTGAGGAAAAGGGGAGATTCTTTTCCTCAGATAGGGCTATGCTTCTTCTTTAAGGGGTGGCTCAATAGGGCTGATTTCATCTTCGAGATCCATAAGGTCAGTGTCGGCCATTGCTTCTCGAATTTTTTCTTCGATTTCTCGGGTCAATTCAGGATTTTCTTTGAGATAAATTCTTGAATTTTCTTTTCCTTGGCCAATTCTCTCACCATTGTAAGAAAACCATGTGCCGCTTTTGTTGATGATTTCAAGGTCGCTCCCGAGTTCTAAAATAGAAGCTTCACGACTGATACCTTCGCCGTAGAGAATATCGAATTCACACTCAGTGAAGGGGGATGCCACTTTATTTTTGACCACTTTCACACGAGTTCGGTTACCTACGACGTCTTCTCCGTTTTTAATGGCCTGAATACGGCGAATGTCGACCCGTTGAGAGGCATAAAATTTGAGTGCATTTCCGCCTGTTGTCGTCTCGGGATTGCCAAACATGACTCCAATTTTCATTCTCAGTTGGTTGATAAAGATTAAACAGGTTCGAGATTTGTTGATGATTCCTGTGAGCTTTCTTAACGCTTGCGACATTAAGCGAGCTTGCAATCCCACGTGAGAGTCTCCCATTTCACCGTTAATTTCCGCTTGGGGAACCAAGGCGGCTACAGAGTCAATTACAATGATGTCAATGGCTCCCGAACGCACGAGCGTTTCGGCAATATCCAAAGCCTGTTCACCAGACTCAGGTTGTGAAACTAGAAGTTTCTCTATATTCACTCCTAGGCGCTTGGCATATTTTGCATCAAAGGCGTGTTCAGCGTCGATAAAAGCGGCAATTCCTCCCGTTTTTTGGGCCTCGGCAATCGCATGTAAAGTCAGTGTTGTCTTTCCCGAAGACTCAGGCCCGTAAATTTCGACAATTCGACCGCGAGGAAAACCGCCAACCCCTAAGGCAAAATCGAGTTTAATTGCCCCGGTAGAAATGACGGGAATGTCTTCAACGGGCTTGTCGCCCAGTTGCATGATCGAGCCTTTACCGTGATTTTTTTCGATTTGGGCCATTGCCGCTTCGACTGCTTTGAGGCGGTCTTGATCTTTGGTGATAACAACGTCTTTGTGTTTTGATACTTTAGCCATTTGAAGTTTCCTTAATGAAGTTTTAAAAAAAATAAAAATACTGCTCAAAAGTGCAAGTGATTATTTGTGTAGTTTTTTGTGCACCATATAGAGAGCATGTAAGATCGAACGCTGGCGAATGATTTCGCGGTCTCCTCTGAAATGTTGAGTTTCGCTGTAGGTTCCCTCATTAGACGACAAAGCGAAGCAAATGGTACCTACAGGTTTTTCGACGGTGCCCCCATTGGGGCCGGCGATGCCCGTAATTGAGATTGCAAGGTCTGTAGAAATGAGCTGGCGAACGCCATCGGCCATTTCTCGAGCGCAAGGTTCAGAGACTGCACCGTGCTGTTCAAGGGTGCTCAGATTCACATTGAGCAGATTTTCTTTAACGGAATTGCTATAGGCTTGCACTCCGCCTTTAAAAAAGTGAGAGCTTCCGCTAACTGAGGTGAGCGCAGCGCCTAGCCCTCCGCCCGTACAAGACTCAGCCACTGAAAGAGTCTTGCTTTTTTTGATGAGTTCTGCCGAAACGGTTTGCAAAAGCTTTTCACCTGAAAGAGAAGTCCAGCATTCGCGATAAGGGCGCATGGCTTCAAGAATTTGTTCCCACGTTTGGTTGAGTTGCTGGATGTGAGTGGCGGGAGCGCTGAGTCGAAGGAGGAGTTCCCAAGAGCTGGGCAGTGAAGCAAAGACGAGGGGAGAGGCGATGTCAACGGATTCCAACAAGCGAGTTTGCAGGGATTCTCCTATTCCGTAGGTGACGAGTTCTTTGCGAATCCAAGGTTCGGCAGGGCTCAGCTGGGGGATGATGTGATCCTTAAATATTCTTTGTGTTTCAAAGGGAACTCCAGGCGTGAAAAAAAAATGACAATTGCGATGTTTTAACGAGAAACCCACCGCCGTTCCTACGGGGTTTGGTAAAATTTCGGCACCTGCGGGAATGAGCGTTTGCACGCGATTTTCTTTGAGAAAGTCGCGTCCTCTTTCTTCTCCCATAATAGTGAGAATATGCTCGACAAGCTCGGGACGCTCTTCGAGGGGGGTTTCTATGTAGCGAGAAATATCAAATCGAGTCGTGTCGTCGGGAGTGGGGCCGAGTCCTCCGGTTACAATGCAGATCGAGGGTTCAGAATCGAATTGATTCAAAGTCTGTTTAAGGGCTTCAAAACCGTCGGCAATGGTGAAAATCTTGTCGACATTATACCCGATCAGATAAAGTTCTTTGGCGAGATAAGTCGCATTGGTGTTGAGGGTGCTGCCGTTGAGCAGTTCGTTTCCGATAGAAATAAGTATGGCTTTCATGAAAAAAAAGATAGCCTTAATCGACCGACAAAAAATGACAAAAGAAAAATCCTTTCGAGCAAACTATCTTTAGCCCATGCAAAACCTCTTTCGCATTTTCTGCGTCTCGCTTTCCCTTTTATTTTTTGCCGTAAGTACGGGTTATTGTCAGTGGGAAGAAACGGGGAAATCGGGAATTCTGGCCATCGATACCCTGCCTTTGCACGAGTGGGATGTGCAGACTTCT
>JBNKYI010000142.1:0-6553 GCA_050300815.1 Fibrobacterales bacterium | reverse complement strand
AGGTCACCCTAAAGGCCAGTGGTCTAGGAGAAGACTCTGAAGAAGCCCTGCAAGACATGAGAAAAGCGGCACTTTGGTTTTTACTCGAAGGGGGAACCGATCCCCTGCTAAGCAGCCAAATAGAAAAAGAAAAGTTTGAACAGATCTCCAAAGATTTTTACAAAAGCGGCAACTTAAACAAGTTCGTTTCTTGGGAAGCCGCCAAAATTACCGGCAGAATCAAACTGACTCTTCCCAACGGAGAAGATGGCGTTAAAATTACGAAATCCCTTAGAGTAAACAAAAAAATGCTCACCGATGAATTGGTTGACAAAGGCATTATCAAGTCAATGGAAGAGCTCGCTGAAGGTGCCGGCCGCCCTACCCTTATGGTAATCCCCGAAGCCCCCAAAGATCAATCTCCACTACAGGTTCTCGATAAAAACGAATTGGCAAAGCACGCCGCCGGAGTGATTGAGAGTTACTTGACTTCGCGCAAATACGAAGTGACAGTTCCTCGCGGTGCCGACCAAATTCAAAATTTAGTCAGTCTAACAAACGATGCGAAAGGCAATGGTGAAGATCTAACTTATCAAATCGCTCTGACGGTCGGTGCAGACATTTACATGACCTACAGCGGCGAGGTTTCAGGAGGAAAGGCCAGCGTTGTTGTTAAAGCCTATGAAACCACAACAGGGCGATTGCTGGGAACTGAAACGGGATATTCAGCGACTCGCCCCGGAGCACCAATGCAACCTTTAGTCGAAGAAGCTGTAAATGATGCCGTAACCAATGTATTACAACGCATCAACAACTATTGGGCTAACGACTTGAAAAATGGCGTGCAATACAAGTTAATTATTCAAATGGGAGAAAGCATTTCGCCCGAATCTCGCGAAGAAGTTCAGTTTGCCATTCAAGATGTCATCGAGACCCTGTTTGCTCGCGCCAAAGAAAATGTGGTTACAGACAAAACCTTAGATTATTCGATCTGGGCCCCGGCCGATGAATTTGCCAGTTCTTCAGCAATCTATCGCCAATTAAAAAGAAAAGTAAAGGTCGCCGAGCTCAACCGCGTCTCTATCAATCGCAAACTCATTCAACTTCAGGTTGATGCGAACTAGAAAGGAGGGATAAAATGAAACTTTTATCACTCTTGACTTTAAGTCCCCTCCTTCTCTGGGCCGACTGGACTGCCACAGGCAACGACCCCGCCTACCCAGCAGAACTTTATTTTGTTGGTTTTGGTCTCTCTGATCAAAACCTCGAAAAAGCAAAACGCCAAGCACAAAATGACGTTCAACGACAAATTCGAGTCAACCTTCATTCTAAGGTCGTCGATCAAACTTATTCTGAAAAGCGCGGTGAAAAAGAATTCGTTGAAGAAAATGCTCGCATGAATATGTTTGCTGTAGGAATGGGAGAAATCGCAGGCATTCAGATTGTTAAAACCGAAAAAAGAGATCATCTGTTTTACGCCCTCGCGATTTTAGACAAAGCCCTTTTCTCTCAAAATCTCAGGCAAAAAATCACTCAGCTAAACACCGAAATTGAAGGTCACTTTCAAAGCGCCCTCGCATTTCAGAACCAAGGCAAAGTTGCTGAAGCCTTTTCTCTACTCGTCGACATTCAAAAAAAACGTTTGCAAGCAGAAGACCTTAAAAAGAGTCTTAGCGCTGTAGAATCCCCCGATGCCAGCCTAAATGCTCAGGTCTCTTCTGAGCAGATCGATACAACCATCGGTCGCCTGTTGAGTGAGCTTCAAATTGAAAAGGTATCGGGAGATCAACAAAGTGCGATGAGAGATCAGGGATTAGAACACCCCTTTATTCTCTCAGTTATGTTGCAAGGAAAACCCGTAGAAGGTTTGGAATTCGGGCTCTATGATGACACTCAAGAACTGACACGCGTTGAGAGCAATTCAAAAGGAGAAGTTCTCATCTATGCAGCAGATCATATTCCTCCCCAAAAGGGCACTTACCGCTTTGAGGTAAAGCCCCTTCTCAGAGTTCCCAAAAAATTCAGACGTCAGCTCAAGCCCTTAACCCAAACCTTCTCGTTCAAAATCGAAGGTGAGAGCTGTGCGGTTAAATGGGAATTTGCGTCTAACGTTTCTGAAGAAATACAAGACGTTTGGGCTGTAGAAATGCAAAAGTTTGGCTTTAACAACAACGACTCAGCCCCTGTGGTTTCGGTGAAAATTTCATCAGACGAAGAAGGCCGCGCTCAAGGGCTTTCGCAAGAAAACACCTTCTTAAAAATCTCGCTCAACGCTCAAATATTCACAGGAGAAAAAGAAATTTCACTGGGCTCAAGGGGGATGGGACGCAATAAAACTAAAGCTTTAAAAAATGCTTTTGAAAATGCGCGCTGGAAGAAAGAAATCGCGTCTATCCAATCTGATATTTGCAATAAAAAAACGCAGGCTAAAACGGTTATTGCAGTATTGCCACTCGAAATCACCGATGACTCTCGCAGTTTGAGAACTCAGGCTTATCAGATTCAAGACGAATTGGTTCACCTCGCTCTTTCTTCAGGGCGACTCGAAGTCGTTGAGCGAAAAAAAATAAACCAAGTGATCGCTGAAAAATCTCTGCAAATGACAGGTATTTCACCCGAAATCGAAGAGGCTGACCTCGGAATGTTAAGCGGTGCGCAAGCGCTGTTAATGGGAACTCTACACCGTGAAAAAGAAGAAATGGTTCTTAATCTAAGACTCATAAGCGCAAAAGACGGTCGTATTCTTAAGAGTATACAAATCATTGACGGCCCCTCTGAAAAAGGATCTTCAATGGCAAAAAAAGCCTTCGAAGGTTTAGGGCTGCACAAATTGAAATTATAACGATTCCTTATCGATCATTGTCATATATGCCAAAATTCTGAAAAGTCAGCAGAGCGCTGGCTTTTCCCTTTAGAAGGCTTTTAATCTCGCCCGGATTAACTAAAATTAGGATCTCATTCCCCTAGAGGTATCTAAATGAAAAAAACAAAAATCGTAGCCACTGTGTCTGATATGAAATACGATCGTGAATTCCTCCAGGGACTTTACGACCGCGGTGTAAATGTCGTTCGATTAAATACGGCCCACCAAACCCCCGAAGCCACCATTGACGTCATCAAGGCCGTTCGCGAAATCGCCGACGACTTGGCCGTTTTGGTAGACACTAAAGGTCCTGAAATCAGAACCAATATGAAGCAAGAAGGAGACATTGAAGTTTCTAAGGGCGATATGCTCATTGTTCGTTCTGACGGAAAAGACGTGGCAACCACTAAAGACGCGGTGCAAGTAAACTACGATGGTTTTGTTAAAGATGTTCCTGTGGGCACATCCATCCTCATCGACGATGGATACCTCGAGCTTAAAGTCGTTTCTAAGACTGCAGATGCTTTGACATGTGAAGTGATGAACGACGGTGAAATCAAAAAGAAAAAAAGCGTAAACGTTCCTGGCATTCCCATTAGTCTTCCCTCTGTGACAGAGCGCGACCGTGAATTCATTAAAATGTCTATCGCCAATGGTGTTGACTTTATTGCTCATTCCTTTGTTCGCAGCAAACAAGACGTTCTTGATGTTCAAGAAATTCTCGATCAAGAAAACTCAGATATTCGCATTATCGCCAAAATCGAAAACCGAGAAGGCGTAGACAATCTCGATGAGATTCTCGAAGTGGCCTACGGGGTGATGGTCGCCCGCGGTGACCTCGGCATTGAGATTCCCGCTGAAGAAGTTCCTTTGATTCAAAAAGAGATGATTCGCAAATGCCGCAAAGCAGCCAAACCTGTCATCACCGCCACTCAAATGCTCGAGTCGATGATCAAAAACCCCAGAGCCACGCGAGCTGAGGTTTCTGACGTTGCCAATGCTGTGATTGACGGCACCGATGCCATCATGCTTTCAGGCGAAACCGCCTATGGTTCTTATCCTCTGCAAGCGGTAGAAACCATGGCCAAAATTGCCGCTCACGTCGAGGCCCACTTAGTCAACTCTGCTGAACCTGAATACATTTACGATCCCGATGATTTGCAATCTTACATCGCAAAAGCCGCCTTTCGCGCTTCAAATGAGCTCGAAGTCAAAGCGGCCATTGTTCCAACTCGCACAGGCAGTACTGCTCGCCAGTTGGCTGCCTATCGCCCCAAAATTGCCGTTTATGCAGCTTGCTATGAAAACTCAGCGATCCGCGCGTTATCTTTGAGCTATGGTGTTTCTGCTTACTCGATCGAAGTCAACAAACGTCACGAAGTCGTTCTCAATTCATTGGGTCATTTGACCTCAAAAGGACTTTTAAGCGAAGACGACCTGATCAGCATCATCATGAGTACCCCGGGATCTCCTTACGGTGAAACAAACCGTCTTGAAATCAATACCGTCAAAGCTTGTTTAGAAAACATCCGCGAATCTTAATTTTGCTCAGATAACTAAACGCTCTTTTTAAAAAGCTACCTCCTTTGAGGTAGCTTTTTTATTCTTTAAGCCATCGAAGAGTCTCTCAAACAGATCGAATGCAATGCATAAAATTCTTATCTTATTTCTTATTCTGACAGGTCTAAGTTATTCTCAAGAAAACAATCACCGATCCTTTTCTTTAATGGCGGGAGTCACTCGCGGAATAGGCCATCTCGCTCCCCACTTAGGTCCTTCTATAAGTATCGGAGCTGAATATACACAACCTTATCTTTTTCATACCGAGCTCCTCATTCAGACCTTCTACCACTCTTGGACTCTAAAGGGATATACCATTCATCACCTTTCAGGGCGCGGGGGCTTTCGGCATACCTTTTTGCCTCAACTGGGATTGGCTTTAGACATCGGTCTTGAAATGAACATGTTAAAAGGGGATTTACCTTCATCTTATCTTCTTGAAGATAAAGAATCTGAATATGGATGGGGAGTAGGCTGGCAGCTCTTTCGCTATACATCACCCAAGGGCTTCTTGGCGGGATTACACCTGCGCGTTTCTCAAATTTGGACTAAGCCCGAAACCTCTTGGACCGCCGGGGTATATCTTTCAGGGGGATGGGCATGGTAAAAAAACTTCTTTTGCTATCGGGATGTTTATGGGCCAGCTGGACTGCTGAAAACAATACCGAAAAGTTGAGGGTTCGTAACGGTATCTTTATGCCCCGCACAGGGCTCTCACTCTCCCCCTTTCAAAACTCTCTCCAAAATTTGGATTTTAATTTTGACACTCACCTCAATTTTTGGCCCACCCCTTACCGCTTCGAAAAAGAATTTAAACTCGACCTCGCCATCGGCAACGAAGTCGGCGATCCTCTCTTTAACGAAGTGATCGAAAAAAAGCAATATCCTAATCACACCCCTCTGATCTGCATCAAGGGCAATACGCCTTGGGGCGGTGTCTCGTTTGACCAACCCGATCATTTTTCAGATGAACTACTCAACTACCGCTTGCATCTCATTGACCAAAGCCAACGGGGAAAGGGAGTTGATCAAAACCTCGCTTGGTTTGGTGAGAATGTTCCCCAATATTCGTGGTTAAGATTTGGAGGAAATTTCAAAATTTTATCCTCTTCTTTCTTTGTGCAAGCCTCACAAGGATGGGAATGGAAACTACGCCCCTCAACACTAGAAGAATCGCCCTATAAAATCTCGAGCCTAAGAAGTGGCATTGAGCGCAGCGGCCTGCGAGTCGGGTGGGAATTTAACCAACTTGAGGGCGCTGGATTAAACGACACCCTTTACCGAGAGCACTCTCCTTTTATCGAATGGCAAAAAGAAGAAGGCGCGTTAAGTATTCACGCTCAACTGCAACCCCGCTGGGGAAAAGAAACGCACTGGGATGGATGGGTCAGCTCTCGTTTTGAAGGCCGCGAATGGTCAGCTCGCGCCGAGCTGCGCAAAGAATACCAATACGCATTTTGGAGATTAATCGGCGAATATCAACAGCCCCATTTTGAAGGACACTGGCTCTCGGGCGCCTCACTCACCCAAGGCAATGGCAGTGAAAATGAGGTTTATGGCTGGGATTTACGCCCCGATCGCTCTTCGGCAAATTTTGGAGAACACGCGTTATTACAAAGTAATCTCTGGGTGGGCTGGGGAGGAAGCCCTGCAGGGCATTTGAAATATCGAATCAGCGCCGGCCCTGTGACTCAATGGGGAATCGAACACTTTAAGGCCGATTCCATCTGGCAGCAATGGGGTGTAAACACAAGGTCTGGGCAACTCTCTCACATCGACCAAACCTATTGGGGCAGCCGAGTGAATTGGTCAAGTGATCTTCAACTCAAGCACGTCATCTGGTTCGAATCTCAGGGCTATTTTGAGTGGCGACAACGCAAGTGGCGCAATCAAATTGATTATCTCCCCCCCACATGGTCGCAATTTATGGGTTTTAGATTGGTATTGCCCACCAATTTAAAACTTCTCTCTTCTGTAACGTTTAGGGATGGTTATGAGATTAGAAACTTCAGCGACTCCACATTTTCTCGCCCTTGGCGAATCGAATGGTCAGCGGGAATTGAACAATATTTCGCGATGCGAAATCTTAAATTGGGGGCTTATTTCTTAGACATTCTCGCCGACGACAAAAAAGAAACCCCTCACGGAAGC
>JBNKYI010000141.1:0-6558 GCA_050300815.1 Fibrobacterales bacterium | reverse complement strand
GCGTGAATTAACGGGTGATGAATCTTATCGCATATTCCCCTTATCTTCAATCTTAGATGAAAAACAAGAGATGTCTGTAGAGTTATAAAAACGAAAACCCCGATCTGAACCAGATCGGGGTTTAAAAGAGAAGTACAAAATTCTTGAATTAGCAATCGTAGTACAATTGAAATTCGAGAGGATTTGGACGAAGTTTATTAGGTTCGATTTCTTCACTGCGTTTGAAATCAACATAGGCTTCAAGCATTTCTTTGCTAAATACGTTTCCTTCAGAAAGGAATGAGCCATTAGTCTCAAGTTCATTAACAGCTTCTTCGAGTGAAGCACATGTTGAAGGAATTGAAGCCAATTCTTCAGCAGGCAAGTCGTAAATGTTCTTATCCATAGCTTCACCTGGATCAATTTGATTTTTGATACCATCAATTGAAGCCATAAGGATTGCTGCGAAGGCAAGATATGGAGAACCTGCAGAGTCGGGGCAACGGAATTCAAAACGACGCGCTTTGTCACCTTCAACGTGAGGAATACGGATAGAAGCTGAACGGTTAGTTGCTGAATAGGCCAAACGTACAGGAGCTTCATAACCAGGAACCAGACGACGGTATGAATTCACTGAAGGGTTGATAATTGCTTGGATGGCTTTTGCATTTTTCAACACGCCACCGATAGCCCAAATCGCTTCTTGAGACAAGTTTGCATAACCATTACCTGCGTAAAGGTTGGTATCGCCCTTCCAGATTGAAGAGTGAACGTGCATACCCGATCCATTGTCACCAAACAAAGGCTTAGGCATGAAAGTTGCCGTCAAGCCGTGTTGAGCCGCAGTGTTTTTCACACAGTATTTCAACTTATGAACTTGATCAGCAGCATATACCAAATGGTTAAAACGAGTACCGACTTCGCATTGGCCCGCAGTAGCCACTTCGTGGTGATGAATTTCAGTCTCAACACCCATAGAAGATAAGTTCAAAGAAATTTCGTTGCGAAGATCAAAAAGAGTATCTGTAGGCGCAGCAGGCGAATAGCCGTGCTTAGCGCGAATAGGACGACCCGCTCCACCTTCGTCACCTGAGGTCCAATAACCTTCTTCTGATTCGATCACATAGAAAGAAGACTGAGGTTGTGAAGAGTAAGATACAGAGTCAAAAACAAAAAATTCAGGTTCGGGGCCAAAAAAAGCTTTATCGCCAATACCCGTTGATTGCAGATATTTGATTGCGTTTTCTGCAATTGAACGAGGGTCACGGTCATAAGACTCACCAGTGCGAGGCTCAAGAATTGAGCAGAACATTGTCAACACAGGAACTTCACGGAAAGGATCGATAAATGCTGAACCAGGATCAGGCATCATCAACATGTCTGATTTGTCGATTGATTTCCATCCGCGAATAGATGAACCATCAAAAGGTTGACCATTAACAAAAAGTTCTTCGGTGAGGCATTTGGCAGGAAGAGTGAAGTGTTGTAGAGATCCGAACATGTCGCCGAATACAAGATCCACAAACTTAACGTTGTTTTCCTGAGCCAATTTGATGACGTCAGCAGCGTTCATTTGTACTCCTTTAAGTGTGAAGTGATATTAGGAATTCCAAGAATTCGTCTCCGAAAATAACAAGTTCGCCAACGCTCACAAGGGGGGAGAGCAAAGGTTTTTTCACCTTCGCCAAGATTTCTCCCAACTTATACATTAATGTTTGATTAATACAAAATTGTCACCACCTTTTGTCATTTTTTCCTTAGCACCGGGGTGGATAATTTTCAATAATCAAGCCAAGCAAAGAATGAAAAGAGGCCTTTACGAGGTGTAAACTAAAGCCTGCATGAAGAGGGATCGCACCGCATTAAAACAAGTGAGAGGAGGTTTTGAACCACTCCTCCAAAAGAGCCATCTCTAAAAGCCCTCGATAGAGTGAATCACTCAGTTCCCAATCCTCCCAATCTCTCTTCAAATCTTCAATAGACAATTCGACTTGGTCAGAAAAATAGTGGATAAAACTTCTATTTTTATCTGTCTCTATATGATCTGGAGTACAGTATGTCTCAGGCGTCAGAGAAAAATACATTCGACAACTGATCGGTCTGATTTCATAGATTGAGCAATGTCCATCTTGGTTGAAAGGGCAAAGCTTTTGAGATTGAAAATATTCTTTTAATGCCAGATCTTCAGCCTCGCTCTCCGTGAGACTCTCTTTGGCTTGCGCGAGCAATGATTCGAAGATTTCTGTGCGACTAAAGCACTTCACTAAAAGTTGCTCAATGTCTGAGCGTTGCCTAATCTTTGCATAAATAAAAAAGAGTTCAAAAGGCTCTACGCTGCTGGGATAGTGGCTACAACAGTTGACACATTGGGAATTACAGGCGATAGAGCCCTCGAGAAGTTCATTCGCACTACTGAAATATCGATCGACCAAGACATAGATTTCTTTAACTTTTTCAACAAATAAATCTAAAGGCACTGGGTTTTGGTTGAAAAACTGAGAGGGAAATTTTGAAAAGTTTTTTTTTAGATCAACCAAAGATTTCAAAAGTATTTCACCCTCCCTCTTTAACCGCTCATCGGGAACGACGCGCTGAGGAGGTGTGGATTCATTTAGGCTCATGAAATTTCCCTGAAAAAATTCGCTTTAAAATTAAGAGATATAATGTTAAAATCAAGTGAACCACTCAATCGGGGTAACGATAAATGTCGAAACGCAGGTTTCTCCTCTCACATCTCAAGATTTTTGTTGTAGGTAGCCTTCTCGCAATAGGGGGTTGCAAGAACCTATTTAATCCCAACGGCAGCGTAAATTCAAAAGACATGTCGGCAACAGAACTCATACAATACGGAGAACAGCTACTTAGAGAAGGTCGTGAAAACGAAGCTTACTCTGTTTTCCAATCTGCCATATTAAAAGACTCTACTTTAAGTATGGCTTATTACGGAAAGGCCAAAGCCATTTTGAGAATAGGCAATGTCAATCCCACTGTACTTGTCGATCTCGTTATCGAACTTCAAAAAGAAAATGCAAGTGCTGCTGAAGCGGTGAGCAATTATGTCGCAAGTCTAGACGAATCCCTCACCGATGCAATTCAAGAAATGACGGATGCCCTTGCTCCACTCATTCGCCGAGACACAATCAACACAGCGTATTTGATTTACAACAAATATAAAGACGAAGCATCTCCTAACTTCGCCGCCGGAGAAGAAGTCAAATACAATTATTTCAAAAAGAAATTTGTCGATAAAGAAAATGCCAATTATGCACTGCAAGACTTTCCTATCATGGATGGATTAGTCACTAAAGAGCGCATCAAAGCTGAATTTCAAATCGGAACCGCCATCAACACCTTTAAATCTATTTCAGAACTTCTCGGAGACGGAGAAGAGCTTTCGACTCTCATTAACGATTTAACCTCTGGAGACAAAGATCTTAAAGACCTAGCCACCTTTCAAGAAGCGATCAACGACACTGCAAAAAGAGAAAATCTAAATAACATCATTGATCAAATCAGTTCGGGAGTCTCTGTCTTAGACATCGCTCCCGATTTACTCGAAAACGGTGGAAACACAGGGGATTCAACTCAAAGCTCAAGTGACATACAACAACAAATTGACCAAGCGGGAGAATCTATCATTTTTTACAAAATTGCCGATGCCAAAGATAATGATGGCGATGGTTGTGTGGATGAAGAGATATACGATGGTGTCGATAATGATTTAGATGGTATTATTGACGAAGATTTAAGAGCCGCCCCTATCGACTTGGTCGACAACAACACTGACGGTTCTGTTGATAATGCCTCAGAGTTAGTTAATCCCATTGATACCGTTCTCGTCTACGTCAGTGCTGCTGGTTATATCAAAGGACCCTCTTATCAAGACAAGAGCGTGCGTCTCGCCATTCAGAAAGATGTAGAGTTCGATGTTTATTCGATAGAAGAGAGAAGAAGTCTTATTGGGGGATGCTGGTAATGAAAACTATTCTTGGTATACTAATATTCTGTGCTGCCATCCTCAACGCCCGATCTGGACCACAGTTTCGATCAATTCGCGCTTTGAGTATGGGTAATGCCCACGTGGCTGTTTCTGATGACAAAGAAGCGATTTATTACAACGTCGCCGGTTTGAATCAAATGAACAAATTGGGAAATTACGAAGTTCGTCCCGATTTGGGCTATTACCCTGAAGATTACTTAGACATGCAAGTTAACTTTGGCCTTCTTGCACCTAATCTACTGGGAATAGGCTCAGATGCATGGGACTTTTATCAAAACCACAAAGGCACATTTAAAAACTTAGACAAAGAAGTTACTCAGAGTATTTCTGACGATTCCACATTATTTGAAGATGCGCTGTTTTTAGATCGACATGGTTTAACCCTTGGTGCTCAATTTAGCGCCGAACTCGCTTTCAAAAATTTCGGCGGAGCGATCTGGTCTGACGTCTATGCCATTCCTTATATTGATGCCGGGATCATTGTTCCTTCTGCCGGTTATTACGAAGCCGTATCTCACGTGGTCGGCCAAATAGCCACCGCTTATGAAGTGCATCCCCAGTGGTCTGTTGGGGTGGGTTACCGAATGATCAAAACGATCAGAGCCCCCGGAAGAGAAATTCATATCGCCAACTACGAGACAATCAGTGACACCGTCGATGCAGAACTCAGTCGCATCGAAAAAGAACTGTCTGACATTTCTTTTGATCATGCCATCGATCTGGGAGTGATGTTTCAAGCGAAAAGAGAACTGCGCTTTGGGGCCAGCATGCAAAATATTTTCCTCAATGGCTATCAAGGCGAATCTGCAACTCCTGAGCTCACTGTCGGGATGAACTACAGCCCTCGCAGCTTAAACCATAATACCGCCTATGCTCGCAAGGTCAATTTTGCCCTCGACTTTGAAAATATTCTCAATAGCGATAAAAACTACAAGACCTTTTCAAAGGTCAATTTTGGATTCGAAGTTGATCAGGTGATTCTCTCTTATCCCTCTTTGGGATGGGCGGGGAACTTGCGACTTCTTTCGACACATTTGGCGGCGGGTTTCAAAGGTGGCTACTGGAGTGCAGGCTTAGGTGTCGAGCTTCTTCGCGTCTTTCGCATTGACTTTGCCAGCTGGGCTGAAGAAGGCGGATATTACACAGGGCAAGAAGAGCTTCGCTACTTTCTTATTCAAACCAGTATGGGATTCTAGCACCGATAAAAATGGGTTTCTCGTGATTGCAAACCAAAAGTTTGCAACTAAAGCCTAGAATTTATTTAGGAGCGCCATCCCCTTTCCTATATTCTGAGATAAAATTTAGAATCAAGCTCGCAGGACTTTTCTATGAAACTCACCGACCTCATCGGCAACACTCCCCTAGTAGAAATCTCAAATTTAAATCCCAATCCCAATGTTCGCATTTATGCGAAACTCGAAGGGCAAAACCCCGGGGGCAGTGTCAAAGACCGCGCGGCCTACAACATGATCAAAAGCGCTGTGCAAAGGGGAGAAATCCCCCAAGGCGTTGAGTTGATCGAAGCCACCTCAGGAAATACGGGCATTGCACTCGCCATGGTCGCCCGACTGCTCGACATCAAGATCACATTAGTTATGCCCGCCAACGCCTCTCGTGAACGCGTTGCCACAATGGAAGCCTATGGAGCAAAAGTTTTATTAACCCCGGCAGAAGCGTCAATGGAAGGGGCCATTGACTTTGCCCGCGAGCAGGTCGCCACAAAAAAATTTTTAATGCTCGACCAGTTTTCTAATCCCGACAACTGGAAGGCCCACTACTTATCTACTGGCCCTGAAATTTTTCGAGATACCCGAGGTGAGATCACTCACTTTGTCTCGGCAATGGGTACAACGGGTACAATCATGGGAACGAGTAAGTTTCTCAAAGAAAAAAACAACACTATTCAAATTGTAGGTGTGCAACCCACAGAGGGTTCAAATATCCCTGGAATTCGCCGCTGGCCTAAAGAGTATCTCCCCCCTATTTTCGACGCTCAACGAGTCGATCGCACGATGGATGTTTCTACAGAAGAAGCCGTGGCAACCACCCGAAACATGGCTCGACTCGAAGGTATATTCTGCGGAATGAGCTCGGGAGGCGCAATGGCCGCCGCGCTAAAGCTGGCTGGTGAATTAACAAGTGGAGTGATTGTAACCATTGTCTGCGACCGAGGAGATCGCTACCTTTCGACTCCCTTATTTTCTGATTAGAGGGCACTTCTAAAAATTTATTTCTTTAAACATCCTCTAAGGTCACCCTCCTTCTTTATGAAAGGTTTTGGTTTACACCTCATAAAAGTTTCTTTTCATTCTTTGCCTCCTTGGTTGTTGAAAGTTTTCTACGGATAAAGCAATTTTTAGAGGTGTTTTAAATTAAGAGCACACTCATTGATCAAGCCAAAGAATCAAGCCGACTAGGAATATTTATGATTGAAGAATTAGAACTGCTAAAAAAAGAACTCGATGAAGGTAAAGCCCAACTGCTCGACGTTCGAGAAATTGACGAATGGGAAGCGGGTCACCTCGTTCAAGCCAAACTCGTTCCTCTTTCTGCTTTAAGAGAATATGAAGAACCCGAAG
>JBNKYI010000140.1:0-6561 GCA_050300815.1 Fibrobacterales bacterium | reverse complement strand
GGTGGCATCAGGTCATCAATTTTGGGCCTTTATTGATAACATCAAGGCCAAATGCGGTGGGGCATCTTCATCATCGTCTTCATCAATCAGCAGCTCTTCGAGCACTCCTTCTTCAAGTTCACAAACTTCGAGTTCATCCTCTTCGATTCCGAGCTCTTCAAATTCTTCGAGCTCCTCAATTTCGAGCTCTTCGGTGAATGCTCTCACTTACTTGATCGCGACCGAAAAATCGGGCTTAGGTGAAATCACTTCTGATCAAGGCTCCTTTCAAGTCGAAGCGGGTAGATCAATAACCGTGCATTTTATTCCTGCCAACGGGTGGAGACTTCTCGAAGTTTTAGTGGATAACGTTTCACAGGGCAAAATTGACCAATACACTTTTAGCTCTATAGCCGCCGATCACTTTGTCACGGCGCGCTTTGAACCCGATTACGGCCAGATGAAATGGCTTTCGGTGAATGTTTCAGGCAACGGAGAGGCCTCAGTGGTCGGTACGCATTGGGTTATGAGCGGCACGCGCTTTCCTTTGACCTTTACCCCCCAAAAAGGAAATATCGTGCAAGAGGTGCGAGTGAATGGCGTTTCTGTAGGGGCCCCTAAGACTTATGATTTAGTGGTAAATGAAAACACAGACGTCGCCGTTTATTTTGCCCCTGCCCAAACCTTTGAGATCGCGACGAGTCACAACGGCCATGGCCAAGTGATTGTTGCCGAACTGGCGCCCTTTTATCAGGGAGAAGCTGTACATATTGACTTGATTCCCGACTTAGGTTATCAGGTGGGTCAAATCACTCTCGATGGTCAGGTGATTGAAAATCGGGTGCGAGTTACCCTAGAAGATCTAAATCAAAACCACACACTTTCTGTGGAATTTGTTTCTTTTACCCCTCATGCACAACTCGAAGTTTATTTCAAAGACCCTCGAGACAAATGGACTCGCCCGATCATCGAGATCAGAAACAATTCTGCAGAGGCGATTCAAGCGGGGTGGTACTTTGATTATTACTTTACCCTAAGCCAAAATCAATATCCAAATTTACAGAGCTTTTGGGTTCCTGATGCACAAATGTCATTGGTTGCCATCGACAAAGAAAACTATCATGTGCGCATTGTCGTCAACAAAGATCTAAACCCTGGTCAATCTTACCAAAGTCAATTTGGCATGCACCTCGACTCGTGGCAGCACTGGTATACCTCTAACGACTGGTCTAACAATGGCAACCTTGGCCCCGACTGGGTTTTAAATGATAAAATCCCTGTTTACGATGCACAAGGTCATCTTTTAACAGGTCTATTGCCTAATCTTAGCCAAGTAGAGGTGTTGCAACCCACTCTCAAAGTTGAGATTAAAGATGATCATTGCAACGATGATCAGTGGATTAATCTTAGGTTGAAAATCACCAATGTCGGAGACATTCCCATCAGTGACTTCACCGCGGTTTATACCCTGCATGTGGCCGAAGGCTTTTATCCGCAAATTTTTAGTTGGTATGTTCCTGTGGGCAAAGTCAGTTTGGTTCCCATCGGGGCCAAAGACTATCAGATCGTCTTTGACTTTGCGGGCTACACCTTAAATCCCGGTCAAATTTTGCCCAATGGCAATATCATTGATCCCGAAAACGGAGACGGAATCAATTTGGGAATTGCCTTAAACGGCTATGTGCCCATGAATAAAAACGATGATCCCTCTTATCACGACATCGTCGGGCTTTGTGGGCAGTGGAGAGAAACTCATCTGATCACCGTTACAGACAAAAATGGAGAAACGGTAGACCCCACACAAGAGGTTGATCCGGTAGAAGAAAATGGCGAATCGCCTGTTATCAAAGTTCATCCCATAGACCAATGCCCTAAGTTTATTGGTGAATATGCCGAGTTTGCCGTAGAGAGCTTTGCAGGAGGAGACATTCGCTACGAATGGTTTGTCAATAACAAATTGCAAAAGGGCTTGATGGGTCCGGTTTTTCGCTATGGCCCTTTGCAAGGCGAAAACCATCTCGATGAAATCTTTGCTCGTCTTTCTTTTGCAGGCAAAACCCAAAAAACCACATCGCAAAGTGCAAAGGTGTGTGTGGTCGAAAAGCCTTCTGACCCGGTATTCTCAGCAGAGCTGCCCGACTTGATCTTTAAAGAAGGAGCCACTGCTCATTATCAAGTCGATGTGGCCGACTTTGGGGCAACCCTCACCTATGCGTGGTATGTCAACAACGAATTGTATTCAACGACGGGCGCTGCCATTGATATTGGGCCCTTGACCTTTGCTCAAAACAACACCTTGATTTACGTTGTGGTTTCTAACGGTTACACCTCGATAAAAAGTAATGTGGCCGTATTAAAAGTGCTCGAAAATAAAAGTTCATCAGAGTCGCTCATTTTAGAATTCGAATTAAATAATGGCAATGGTCAACTCGTTGGAGTTAATGACCCGGTGAGAGTGAGTGCCACTATAGAGCTTTACGACGCCTCTCAAGAAGGGCAACTCAAATATACCGAGCGTTTTTGGGTGAAAAATGCAAACGGGCTATTGATCAAAGACGGCCGTTTGATGGTGCCTTTAGGCACGGGTTGGTCTGATGAAAATCTCGCTGAAGTTTTGAGAGCAAACGACAATCTCTATGCCCAGCTTTATTTGGGCAACCCAGTGCGTCAAGAAAAAATAGAAGAGCGCCTGCCTCTTAGTGCAGTGCCTTACGCCCTTTCTAATCCGACCCAAGACAAAAAGTATCTAGAGGGGAACGGCGACCCCAATGTGTTAAAAATCATGGCAAGCCCTGGTCAAATTTACGTCGACCAGAACACTCAAAAAACCTATCAGAAAACACCCGCCAACTGGCGTGAGTTACAATAAAAGGCTTAAAAAGAGAAATGATGATGAAAAAGACAATAATGAGAAAAATTTCAATTTTAGCCCTTTTGGCGGGTGTCTATAGCTTTGCAGCAGATATAATTCCTGGTGGAACAGGCTCTGCGCCCTATGACGAGTGTGTTGCTAAATATTTTACCAGTGCATCAGCCACAGGCGTTTATAAGGGGATCATTCGCAATGACTACACCGATCCCGGAATCGGAATCTTTAGTGCCCCTTCGCTGTGGTTTGATCAGTTGGCGACGCAAACGTTAAAAGATGGCCACCAACTGGTAAAAAAACTGGTTGAGGTAGATGGTTTTGAGACCCAGGTTTATACAGAAACCGAAGCTCCGCAGTCGACCTATACCTTGTCAAAATTTAGCGACAACGAATCTCCTCTCGACCTTGCTGGAGGCGTGCATATTCAGCTAAAACTTCCTACTGACGACACGAGAAGCGGAACTTTTAAACCGGGTTTTCAATTTGGTAGCTATAGGGCGGGCGACGAAATTGACCTTTTGGTTACTGCCAATGGGCGATTGTATTTTGGAACCGAGCATGCGCTGGATTATGACAAAGATCCCGCGTTAATCGATTTTCCCTCGGTATTGGGGATTGAAACCAATGATTTAATCACCACTGGTGGTCAGGTCCATGCTTTTTTGGGAAAAATGAAGTCGGGACAAGCGTTAATTAATCGTCAGGTTTTTGTAATCGAACTGAGCTTTGTCAAAATTGTTGATGTGGTGATGAAAGTTCAGTATGTGATCTGGCCCGATGGTCGAGTCAATGTGAACTATCGCTCTCCTGCCGAAGGCACGGCCGCCCCAATTAATCCCAAATTAAAAGTAGGGGGGGCAGATAACGGTAAGGTGAGTTTATATCTGTTGGGAATCGACAAGGTTTGGATTCACGATGGCCTTCAGCAGCGCTCATTAAATTTTAGCTCCCTAAACCCTAGTGGTTCAGACGGTCGTGAAGTTCCCATTGTCGTGAACGGGCAACTGCAACCTGGTTGGATGGCCTTTAACCCAGATTATGTCACCGACGGGCAAACGAAGAGTGCTGCTCCAGTGACTGGGGGGGCTTACAATAAGAATATATCAGGGGTGCAACAACTCAATGGCGAAATTGAAGTCGGTTTTTGCACCGTCCTTGAAAGCGGCAGTGGCGGATATGGTGGAGAAGTGGTTTTTGCCTACGACTCGGCCCCTTGGATGTTTAGCACTTTTAATACCAAGGGCTTTAAGCTCGATTACACTCTGGCGAATAAAGATGGAATCTATCAGGGACCAGGAAGCGGTGTTTATGGGCGAGCCCATTACATTGACACCTATCGAATGGATCCTGCAAACACTTGTGTTAACAATTATAGACTCTCTTCAAGTGGTTTCCCCTATTTAACTAATAGCTATGTATATGCAGATGGAAAGCGTACACAAAATTTTTGGCAGTCAACAAATATAAACCCTTTTACTTGTGCTGAACCTAATCCCTTTTTAGATGAGGTGACGGTTGGGGCTCTTAAATTTCAGTCGACCGAGGTCGGTTCAAATAACGGTTCTCGTCCCGTTTATATTCGCGTTAAAAACGCTTCTCTCTTACAAGATGAATTTGGCTCGGTCAGCTATACGCCCGACAATCGCTTGATCACGGGCTCTTATGCGATCACGATTGCCGAAGACGGCCCCTTTGCCGATGTCAACAGCCAAAAACAAGTCTTTGCCCTCGACGATGTTTTTTCAACTTACACGAGTTCTTTTAAAGATTTTGATTTTGAAGTCACTGCAAATGTGCCTGGGGTGAAATACAAATTGGTTTCGGGTTACTACAATAAAGAGATCAATCCCGGTGAATTTAAAGTGGTACCCACCTATTTGCTACAAGAGGTTGCGCGCCCGGCAAACTTTGATAAAGACTTTGCTTTGACCCTTAAGGGCAGGCGCAACGGCTATCAAGTCTTTGACGGGCGTGTTGATGTTCACTTTTTGCGTCACAACGATGCGCCTTTGTTAAAGGTTACCGAACCCAACTATGAAATTATCTATGGCGATAACTTCCCAACGATCGATCTAAAAAATTCGGGTTGGGCTTCAGATGTCGAGACCGTCGATCCTAAAAATTTGCATTGGCATGTCGAATATGCGAGCAAAGAAGGTTGGCAAGTTCACTTTGTCGAAGAGCTGGGAACTTTGCAAATCACTCCGCCCGCAGACAAACTCGAAAGTTTTTCGGTTAATGTATGGGTTACCGATAATGGCGTCGATGGCGATGGTCAAGAAATTTCAACCCTGCCTAGTGTCAAACAAAAATTAAACTTTAGCGTGGTGAACAAAGGTTTTGAGATTGTTCCTCAGTCGTTACAAATCAGTCAGTCGGCTACGGGAGTGATCACGGGCTCTTTTCAATCGCTGCGCAATACAAGCCCTCTCGAATTGGTGCAAAATCGCCTTTGGGTCAAAACCGTCGAGGGTTATGGCTATATCGATCAAATGAATTTAACTCAAGTGATAGCCCCCCGAGTGGTTAACGGAACCTTTCAACCGGGCACTTATACCTTTGAATTTAGCGGCAGCAATGTGCTTCACCGCGACTGGGTAGGGGCAAACAACTTGTTGAGCGTCGCCGAATTCTTTAAAGAGTCGGCAAAGCTCGAAGTCGAAATCGAAGTGGCCTATAAAGGCCAGAGTGAAAAAGTGGCTTTTGCCAATAGCAATGTCGATTTTACAGGCCCTTGGCCCATTGTGAGTCAGGTGGTGAGTTTTGACCCTCAAGACGCGCACAAACTATGGGCTGACTTTACGGTGCGCTACGACGAAGAGGTGGCGCAGTCTTATGTTCAGATCACTAAGATAACCGACCAAGGCCAGCGGGTTGAGGTGGGTTCTTTTGATTTGGGGCAACAATACCCCGAGGTGCTTGGCAAAAGTGAAGTGACTTGGCGATATTTGGGCCCCAACGGCACCCTTGACGACAGTCGAAGTTATCGATTTTCCTTCTTTTCTGTAGACAAAAAATTAAATCGCAGCCAATTTGATCTCGATGTAAAAACCCCTAGCTTTGCTTATGAAGTTAGAGGAAATATCGTTGGCAATTTTGCCGAGCCCATGACCCTTTACCTCGACGGGATCCCTCAAGAACTGCCGGCGGGGCAAAATGCCTTTACCTTTACGGGGGTCGAAAATGGCAGACATTCGCTAAGTCTAAGCACGGCAGGCCAGGGCTACGTTTTGCCGCGTTCGATGGATGTAACAGTCAATCGCGCCGATGTAGATGAGGCGAATTTCACTTTATACAACACCGAATTTGCCTATAACGACCAAGTGGCAGTTAGACAGCTGGCCAGCACTTCGCAAAGTGACGAAGGGGATCTCTGGTTTTTGATCAAAAAAAACAGACCTCAAAGCGATGAAATCCCCTATGAGGTGACTCTAAATTACGAGTATGGCTACCGTTTCAACAACAAGGGGTCGGCGAGCTTTGTCTTTGCCAGTGTTTTAGATTATAACGCCAACTATTGGAAGGCGAGCGTTGCTAAAGAAGACATTTTAAGTCATGGGAATGCCGCTCATTTTGCCGAGCCCATGCGCTATGTGAATTCGACCATTTATTCACAGGTCAATCGCTCTGAACTCGACGGCACCACTCAAATGAATCCCTATTATCAGCAGCGTTTTCGCTCGATCACCTTCTCTTATCCGCGCTTGGTCGAT